>NZ_MEBP01000067.1:0-21462 GCF_001722075.1 Salinivibrio sp. SS2
TAAGTGGTGCCTCCTTGTTCGTCAGGGGAGCGAGGGTGAAACGAAAACAGTAACGGGCTGCTCAGGCAGTATATTCCCAAGGGCACTGACCTGCGTGAAATCACAGAAGAAGAGGTGATGCAAGCTGTGGCCCGCTTGAATGCTCGACCAAGAAAATGTCTTGGTTTTAGGCAGCCTAGCGTTATCTTTAACAAGTTATGTCAGGCTGCAGACGAGAGTGTTGCACTTCGCAGTTGAATCCGCGGGTTGGTTCAGGTGCCTGGGCAAAAACGCATTTCGATCCCGAATTAGAAGTGAAAATCCTTGGGCTTACTGCTGAGGAAGAAGAGAAGATGGTGCGTGCTGCAAAAAGCACACCTCGTGATGTGGTAGGCATTTGGATGGATGATAGGCCATACGTGGGCACAACGGTAACAATATATCGCGAAAACAACAAACTGTATTTGGAATCGAAATATAAGGATGGCAGTGGTTCCACCGAGGAAATGACTGAATCCCAATCGACTGTTGGTTCAAAGCTCGTGGAAAAGGGTGGCAACTCCCATGGGGAGTACTTTGTGCTTGATAAGAAAGGAAATCTACAAGCTGGCGGCAATAATGGAATTTTCTTGAAATACAAAAAACTTAAATGAAAAAATTAATTGCTGCTAACAATCATATACACTCGGACAACAAAAAGCGCTGCTCCTCGTTTCTCATCGCTATACTTTTTGTTGCCGGTGGTGTGAAGCGTTATGAGTTACCAATGGAGAAATACTCACTATGAGAAATAAAATATTGATAACTATATGTCTTCTTCTTTCTGGAGTAGTACAAGCTGGGGAGGTTGTTATTGATGTCCCTGCATTAGTAGGGAAAAGCAAGGCTGATGTGGCTAAAATCATCGGGGAGCCAACATCTTGTGGCTCATCAAAATATGGCGAGAAGTGCCAATTTAAAAAAGCAGAAGCTGAAATTGTATTTATCAAAGGGAAAGCGGATTGGATAACGGTTGAAGGTATTGATGACAAGCCATTTTCTGATGAAGCAATACAATTACTAGGTTTCAAGAAACAAATTCCATCTTTCAGTAATTCATTTACAAAACGCTGGGAGCCATTGCAAGGGCTAATATCAGTTTCTCTATTTAAAGGCAGCAGCAACTCTGACTATGCTTACATTAAAGCGTACACAAAGTAGAGTAGCCTCACTCATAAAAAACGGCTGCACGGGACAAATTTCTGGCGACGAATTGCACTCCGGAAGTGATGAGTGGTTGCAACGTGGTTATGTCGAGAACGTCAGAAAATATCTATTTAATGCAGCAAACTAAATTCGAGGCATATGGCGCAACGCGGCCTAACAAGTGCATGTTATCGGACGTGTACTATGTTGCGATCTGTACCCGACGCAACTACAAGCGTCATGTATCAAATAAGAATTAAACCTATGGAATTACCAATCGAATATCGTTGGCTAAAAGCTCATCGATTTGAAGGCTTTCTTCCGTGGTGGTTCATCGAAAATCCCGGCCAAGAAGGCTTGAGAGCGGAATATCAAAAAGAAACTGGAGAGGATTTTTACCCTTTCGCTAGGCGACAAGACTTCGACGATGTTGCCGGATTCAAGGTTGTGAATGGGGAAATACAAAGAGAGGTGGTATCCGTCCATTTAACTTGGGCAGGTAAAAGAGAAGTAGAGGGCTTCCCTGTCAAGGCTGTATACAAAGATATTTTTGAATGGTTGTCCAAGAGGTTTTGCCCGAAACTGCAGATTGGGTTACTGAAGAAGACTTGGCCGATCTTGAGGAAGAAAATGCATAACTAGGTGGTCAACGGGACCGCTTTTCCGCGCCGCCTTCGGCTCTGCTCCAAAGCGGTCCGTTACCTTGGCGCTGGCGGATCCCCTCATAATTGACCGAGCCCCATCGTATGCGTTAGCCGTTGATATTCCCTGATGGCCCACTGATATTGGGTTAGCTTAATCAGGTATCGCCGATGGTTTCTGACCTCGCGACCAAGACGAGGTATCGAGAGCACGCGACGATGCTTGATGGTGTTGGCTTGAAAGTGATAAGGCCAACCTGCTTGGGTCGCCACTAAGCCATTCCACCACATTAAGATATCGGCAAGCAGGGCAATGAGTAGCAAGATATTGAGCCGTTTTACACAGCGCGTCCGGTTGTGTCGAAGTGCCATGCCGTAGGCGGTGCTTTTTAAGTCTCTAAAGGCTTCTTCTATCTGCATACGCTTGGCATAAAGCCGCGTGATTTGGACCGCATTCATTGCATGCGTGGGGATATTCGTTACGAGCAACCAAGGTTCACTGCTCCCTTTTTGATAAAGCGCGTTGGCGGAATGACGCTGGCAGGTGCGGCTATGACGATGCACTTTGCGTCCTTTGGGGGGCACCTTTGTAGAGATACGCAAAGCAATGAAGAGGCGAACGCTTCGCTAATAAACAGGGCCCAAGAGTGTGAGGTTTAGCTGATGCGTCAGGGTAAAACTGCTTATTGGATTGCCACGGGTGCTGATGGGTTTTAATCGAGACCTCGCCACGTACGCGGCCTAACCAGAACCAGCCTTTTTGTGCCACTTGTCGGAACCAAGTATTTCTAAAGCCAGCATCGGTGACCAAGATTGGGTGGCAACCGTCAGGCAATATCCCTTGGAGCGTATCGAGAAAGCGTTGATGGGTGCGAGGCGAGTTATAGTCGCCATATTCAAAGGCTTGCTCATACAAAGTGACGGCACGCCCATCCACGGCGATAGAAGCACGCAGTGTCATATAGCGCAATTGCTCACGCACATCCGACCAATCAACCAAGATGACGGGACAAGAATTGGCGCGCGTAATCAGATGCGCATGCCAGCGATAAATGAGATTTTTCTCTTGATGTAACAGCGTATTGCCTAATAGGCGGTCGATACGTTTAATCGCATGTTTAACTGAGGTTTGTGTCTCAAGTGCGCGCCCAAGCTTGGTGAGGGTTAAATCAGCGCCGTCGAGCAAGGTTTTAGTAGCAAGAGTAAGAGAAATAAGCCGTTTTTTGTGAATTTTGGGGCACTGTTTTGACAGTGTTTGTAGTAGGATTTGATCATCACGCATCGTTAGCATCGCTATTGAATCTGTCTGTATCGAGTGTGTTTTTGGCGAAATTCATTAGATCAGTGGGAGCGATGTGTGTCTACCTCATTGTTTCAAAAGATATTTATGAGGGGGTTCGCTAGATTGAGGCGTTATGCAGCTTAAGGTTGACTCTTAATGAACGTAGAAGAAAAACATAAAATCCGAGTTCGAGAAGAAGTTGAGAAAAGACGACTTTCTTCTGTAATGAATAAAACTAAATGGCGTGAATTTTGTGACGCTATGTATGATGAACTGCCTTTCCCTCCGGCATATGATCGAAAGGATATTCTTGAAGAGGATTACAAACCATTTACTGAGGATGTAGAGTATCTAGGTGATTATTTTGAAGGGATACACCCATTCTATTCAATTGAGTGGATTGAGGTGAGACCAAGGCGTTTAATATCACAAGGTCGCCTTGTTAAGGGAAAAATAGAAAGCGTGGAAGAGCAATTTATTGAAGTTCTGAGAAAATATAATATCCCGTATAAAATTAATGATGGTTCATATTTCATCTATGGATACGCCTCTGATTTTTCTGAGCTCATTAAATAGATATCAGCATATTGCATAAAAATAATAATAAGTATCGCGAAGCCGACACTTTTTTTTGGTGTTGAAAAAACTCGTTGATTTATTAAGTAAATAGCTCGAATGCGCATAGGTAGGCACCGCATCTGACACTTTTTTAGCGCGTGTAGTGGCATCGGTGAGTTTGGCCATCTGATTAGAGGTCTTAATAGGCACTTCTAAGTACGTATCGACGATTATGTGGCCCTGTGATGAATCGGAGACACATAACCATAAACCTCCTCTTGCTAGTTATACTGCTGCGAAAAAATAAATATAAATACCAGCCATAAAAAATAACCAATTCAACGTCATGAACATATCGTTAAGGAATTTTTTGTTTCTTCGCCTATGTCTAACAAATGGATAAACTAGACAGAAGTATGAGAATACACCACCGGCGCCTATGCTAACCATAGCAATGTTATTTTTTTTCTTAAATTTTTCTGGGTTTTTAGCTAAGTTATCAACTAAATTGTTAACGTGCTTCTTATCGCCTAAAGAGTAAATGATAAGGTGGTAAAAATAGACGAACATCCACACCAAAAAAAACACACCCACACATTGTTTCATGTCTAACATCCCAGCTTCCTCTCCCTAAAAAATAGAGCCAACACTAAAGTCATTGAACCTCTCTTTGTTTATGTACTATTCGACACTGCTTGGAATGCCGTTCTCTATATTAGTCACTGAAAAATCTATGATGTTTGTTCAAGATTGAGTGGTAGGAGGGCCCTCCATGGATAGCACCATCCGCCATCGACGTTAAGATTGGGATTGAACGTGACAGGCTCCGATTGGCAATGTGCACATAACCAGCATAGTTCAGGGGCTTGTGTCACATCTCCTTTAGTCAGCTAGTCAGACACACTCGCTTTTTTACGCTTTTCCAAATCGGCAAAAAAGGTGTTTGGGAAAGGTGTTGAAGAAGATTCGCCTTTGCCATCAAAGAGAACCACGACGTCCGTCAAATCGCGTGGTGATTTCTTAACCCAGCCATTAGGGTCGGCGCCTTTCTTTGGTGTGCAATCAGCCAGTTTGTCTAAACAGTTTTTAGTATAAAAAACCCTAACTCTTGGACCATCAACAATGACTTGTATTGAACCATAGTCACGGTCGAAATTTTGGTAATAATTATCCATTGTTTTCATTTTGTCTTCGGCATCATTTGGAATGGGTGCAGATATGCGGTGATATGACACGAAAGGGTATTCCCATCCTTTAGCCCAGTACCCCTCAATGTAAGCGGGTGCATCCATGCGTCCACCAGACGAATGAGCTCCTGGATAGCCACTGACGGCCCCCATTGCAAAATTAGCCTTTCCGCCTGATTGGGTGGTGATTACCATTTTTTTTACACCATGTTCTCCGGAGGTGCTGCCATTAGTAAATCCGACCTCAGCCGTATAAGGCTCAGGCTCACAGCCAAAAATCGCTAACGATAAGAGTAGTGATAAAAAGGCTTTCAATTTAATCACTGCCAAATACCTGGCTCTTGGGTTGGCATCAATTGACATCTAGATCTATTCCGGAGAGTTTGCCTTTTCCAGTTGTTGTGATGTCGCAGCGTCAGCTGAAGGAAAAGGTGTCGAAGAAGACTCGCCTTTGCCATCAAAGAGCACAACTACATCAGTCAAATCGCGTGGTGATTTATTAACCCAGCCATTAGGGTCGGCGCCTTTCTTTGGGGTACAGTCAGTAACAATACCAAAGCAATTTTTAGTATAAAAAACTCTAACTCTTGGACCATCGACAATGACTTGTATTGAGCCATAGTCACGATCGAGATTTTGGTAATAATTATCCATTACTTTCATTTTGGCTTCGGCATTAGCTGGAATGGGAGCAGATATGCGGTGATAGGAGATTAAACCGCTACTCGGCTCTGGGTTACCTTTTGCCCACTCACCTTCGATGTAAGCAGGGGCATCTATTCTTCCTCCGCCTGAGTGGGCTCCTGGATAACCACCGACAGAACCCATAGCGAAGTTTGCTCGGCCTCCAGATAGTGTTGTAATCGTCATTTTGGACACGATATGCCGACCGGTAGTACTGCCATTAGTAAAGCCAGCCTCAACGGTGTAAGGTTCGGGCTTGCAACCTAAAACAGCCACTGATAAGAGCAGTGGTAAAAATGCTTTCCACTTAGTCATTGCTAAATACCTGACGTTTGGGTTGGTTATTACTGTCGATGCTCAATGCGTTAACGAACCTCTCGATTGCACTTTCGTAACCGGGATTTATAAGTGCATCATGGGGGCGATGAATATATTCTCGAGATAAAACTACTTCATCTTTTTTCCACTGATTGTGAATGGAGCCTGATGGAAGTTTTTTCATAGACGACCACATACGCGTTATAAATGAGTCATCATGCTCATCGAAGGGCTCAGAGTTTAGCTTGTTTAAAGCATCCGTATCCCAGATAACACCCTGTTTTTCAGCTTGCTGTTTCATCCGCTCAAAACTGAGCCCTGCCAGTGCATTGCTGGTTGGAACAAAATGGTAGTAGTGTAGTGCGTCATTGGCGAGTTTAACTTCACCATGAATGTTGTGCTCTTCTCGCGTTTGTTGTTGCCAAACTAGATTCTCTTGCGCAAGCTTTTGTTGAGCATAGGCGGCAAGCTCTTGGGCTGATTTGAATTTTTGGATATCAGATTGATACTTGTCATAAAACGAAGCCTTGTGGATGAGCTGTCTGTGGTATGTTGAGTCTACAGGTTGGTTGAGGCGCGCAGGTAGGTCTGTCCTGCCATATTGGTTTTTAGATGGGTAGCCACCGCCAATATCGGTGTGACAGCCGGGGAATACTTCTTGACAGAAAATACCGTCACTGAAGGCAACTGCTTCGGTCTGGTCTTTCCCTAACGAGGTTAATGGAAAGTTTTCACGGTATTCATGCTGTGCGCAAATCTGGAACACTTTTTCTGCTGCATTTGGTTTGAGGCCAAGTTTATATTCCCCTTCGTCATTGTTACCGGGCCAATAAAATGAGCCCACGGTATCAAAAAGACCCACAAAGCGAACAGAAATACGGCGTTGAGTATCTGTCGCATAAAACTCATCGGATAGGGAATCAAACCGCTTATAGCTCTCATTGCCCAGCAAGTTTGGATAAATCTCGCTCGGGTTTTTGCTTCTTTCGGGATTGCTATAGTCAGGAAAACCGGCCTCTAGTGCATTGACAAAATGCCTTGCCAGTGCGGCACCGCGGCTGAACCCAAATACATCAAATTGAACGTGGTCGATTTCAGAGTATTCGCCTACTTTCTTAAGAGGTATGATTATTTCCGATAAACGCTTTAACAGTGTTTGCCACTTCCACAATCCACCAGTGTCATCAAACACGCCAAAAGCTTGTCCAGGGAAGAGCTTTTCATCACCACCCGCATCAATGGTTGGGTTAGGCTCTCCGGGGATAATGGGAATATCATCCACTGTGCCTACCCCAGATACATAGATTTTAGCTGATTGGCCATCTTGTTCTGGATACGCTTCAAATAGGCGAGCAATATTGGTACGCGACTTATTGCCGTACGTCTCTTTGTATTCATCATTAGGGCTATTTTGCCCTGTACCATCAAAGAAAACCCCAATACGCAGTGTCCGTTCGCGTTTTACGTTGACGACTGGAAGCTCTTTTTCGACTGTTTTTTCATCGCTGATTGCTTTAACAGCGGAATTAAGTAAACAACGCTCGCTGTAGTCGTAAAACGTATTTAATGGATGATTGAACCAATCTGGCGATATGGGTGGAAAGCCGTAAGAAGCGGTTTGAGTTTGCTTTTTCTCCGTCGGCTGACTAACCGTTAGGCTATCACCCACGGCTAACGACATCGGTTCAGCGTGATAGTGTGGATTTAATTCCAACAGCTGCTTAGCGGACAGGCCGTATTGTTTGGCAATAGCAGGCCATGATTCACGTTGGCGGGTAGTCGGGTCAAACTTAACGGTATGGGTTAATGGTTGCGCTGAGTCACCAGTTTTATCGCTATCCGCATTTGCCGGTGAGTCGTCTCGATTAGCAACGGTTTGCTTAGGAGCGGCGAGTAAATCGCTGATAGATAGTTTTACGCCGTTTTCTGCTAGCCATTCATCATCTAAATTATCGAGCTCTTCACGGGTAATTGCTTCTTTGAGATAGACGAGGTGTTGGTCCTCGACGTTTTTACCACCTAACTTCCAGTAAACCAAGATAGCACTCTGGTGCTTGTTAAGGCCTTGGTCATGATTGAGTTTTTCATGGGTAGAACGCGTGGCATAAAACTGCCACTTGCCATTGCCTAACAGCTTATATTCTTGAACAAGGCGCTTTTGGTTGAAGTGATAATAATATCCCTCTGTGGGTAAACCGAGTCGTTCACCTAACTGAATAGAGGGTGTCACCGGAATGAAGGCTTCTCGGACCACAGCGGAGCCTTCAGGCTTCATCACTACGTGATCAGGAACACTCACACCCATGGTGTCGGCAGAGATTTTAGCCACTAGCTTTTTAGGCTCATCAAATGCGGCGTAAGCGGTGTACTTAGTACCGTGTTCGGTAGGCTTAGTTTGCCACTGGCCAATCATGCCTTCTTGCTCAGTTTTCGCTAATTGAAAAGTACAGCCTACCGCCTTACGAAACGTGTCGTCAGAAGCTGCAATCTCAAAGCAGTACTCATATTTCAAGGCTGGTGGCACGTCTGAACGGTCAGGCTTTACTGGCTCAGGGACATAGGTATCTTCGATATTTGTTGTCGCAGCTTGCGAGCTGTCATTCGCGCTACCCGAACCACTTGCTCCCGCTGCAACATTCCCAGATTGATTCGCTCTAGCAGAAAGAGCCGATTGGGCTTGTGGCGAAAGCGTTGCGTTAGTGCTCGGGGCAACGGACCATATCTTGTTAACGCTATCATGCACCATCGCTGATTGTTTCGGCGCATCGGTCAGTAATACATATTCACCGCTATCAAGCTTTTCCTTAAACTGAGAAAAGCTCACGCCATCAGGGATGATACTGCTGACCTCGCGCTCGCTCAGCGAGCTGATATCGCCCTCTACTTGACTAAACTCATACGCCATAAGTTCGGTCAATCGCACTAATTTGTAAGCCACCTTTCTGTCCGCCAGTAAATGATCATGACGCAGCATTCTACGCAACAGGCCAGAAATATGGATAGGGTTGTTGTCATCGTTGGGTTAACTCTGACCAAATCGTGAAGTGGCTCCAATAGATTATTGAACGAACCTTTAATAATCAGCGAACGTTACGGCGCATACACATGTAAGCTATTCTAATCACGCACTCAGCCACAACGAATGTGGAGAGGCGTTAGCAGAGCTCTCCTTGTCTGCAACTGCGCACTTTCCCCTTTCAAAACTGCGCAGTGTTTTGCGCACTTTTTGACTCAAGACCCGCGTCCCACAAAGGCTAGCGACGTAAAGATGTCATCGGTGTGCGGTTTTTCTTTTTGTTTTCAAGTGCGCAATTCTTCGCTTTTATTTTAACCCTACTGACGCCGTAGCGTTTAGTTTGGCTGGGCCTATAGCGTTTTCCTTTTCCATTGGTTTTGCCACGCACTTTAGCGAGATACGACAGCCAGTAGATGATCTCAGCTTTGGCGTGAGAGTCCCCTCTGGGTAGTACTTTAAAACCGCATCCTTGTACATGGCTACCTTCAAAAGCAGCCCAGTAGTCGTCAATGGTGGTTTGAATGGTATGGAAGTGATTCACCTTTGAACCGTCTAAAACAATCACGCAATGGTAATGCTGTTGTTTGGCCTTTTCATGCTCTCTTACCCATAGGTAGCCAATGTTAGGCGTTTTGTAGTATCGCTTTAGGGCTTTTACCACTAGCGAGAGTAAGCGGCTCACTGTTGCGTTATCATCGGTGTACGCCGTTAGGTGCAAATCAAACCGAAAGCAGAATACCCGCGCGTAGTGAGATTCCATCGCTTCCAGCTGGTTTATCAAACGCTGGAGAATGTCAGTGTAGAGCGGCGACAAGTCTGGTCCTGTATTCACCTTCCAGCAGCGACCGTCTTTAGTTTTGAAAAATCCCGTATTAGTGGAGTAAGCCAACTCTTGAACCCCTTTTCATTGCTTCACCTGTTCGCTTTTCATCAGCGTTTGCAGTTTTAAAGTCGCTTCGCACACTTCGGAAGTCGGCGAACCAAAGTGTATTGCACTTACTTCTCTATCAGTAATGTGGATATTGAGTGGAAGATATTAATAAAACCCGACATGCTTCCTTTACTTTGGTAAGTGGCCACTATCAACGTGGCTTTCGGCCTGCCAAGTTATTCTCAGTAACCAAGCGCTTTGAAAAAAGTGGAAATGCGCCTAAAAAACCTTGAAAACATATCTCATCTCGTCTCAAAGCTCGTTAAATCAGATGTTTAGATGATTGCAGTTACTTGCTTTTGTCATTGCCAATAAACATGGCTGCCAACACTGACAGCCATTGGTTTAAATGGTTTTCTACTATCGGCGGCGCAGGGGCATATCGCCTCGGCTAGCCTGCAAGTGACGTTTAGCCGTTGTAGCGAGCTCCTGCATTACCCACATAACCCCCTTACAATGTTGGTTATCAATGTCCTCAAAATGAGCAGTGCTAAGTACGAAAGTTAAGCTCTCTAGCTGACACAAGGCTTTATCCGCCAGCTCAGCATGATCAACGGGATGCTTGGTTAAACTCGTCATTACGCTACCTCATCTAACGCTTGGGGTTCCGACTGAAAAGCGGCTAGCAGCGCATTGCAATCGCGCTTTGATAACGGTTCAGCTCCCCGTTTGGCTCGCCAGTTATTAATCAAACCAATCGCACTTTTTGCCGCATCGAGATCAGCCAGCCAGTAGCGTTTAAACATGGCCTTGTAGCCGCGCACACTGGTAAACGGTGCGGGTTGATCGGCGATGCGCACACCATGACGAATGCGGAGAAGGCTCATATCCGTTGGCAACGTGATACTCCAAAACTTGCCGGCCTCATCCAGCAAGTTGGCATGGGTGAGATCTCGGATATTCACGTCCAGCGGATGTAGGCCAGCTTTGCCACGGCGTAAAAGCTCTAACAGGCACAGTTCGGCCAGCTTGGCCTTACTTAGTTCAGGAAACTTGCTCATTTTTGCCACTCCCCATTAAGCCATGCCTCATAGTCAGCTTCGCGCCAGCCAATGGTGCGTCCGTTGTTTTGGTGAGGGGGAGGGAACGATTGCTCTTTGCTCCACCAGCGCCAAATGGTTTTAGGGGAGCGCCCGACAAGGGCTGACATTTCTTTAAGAGATATAATGCGTGGAGTTGCCATGCTCTATCCTTCTATCGGTCAACTTGAGAACATGGCTAGTTAATATAAGCACAGATTTTCAGGTAGGAAGGGATAGCGTTTGAAAAACAATGTACTTAACGAAAGACGTGTGCGTTAAAGTGGGTCAACATCACTTAGAAAGAAACAACTAATTAAAAGTAATGGCTATTTCTCTGGGCGTTGTTTCCTAAAAGAATTTTTCACTGCGACATGCATCCAAATGGCCTGAATTTTTACGCTACAGGCCGCTACATCGCTTTCAGAGGTTTCAGTTACAGAGAATAAATCTGTCAGACTGACCTAGATTGCGCAGTTGTGCTTTTGTTCAACAACGCCATTTCTCTGTGGAGAATCGCTTTCTCAACGAGATCCCAAGTAAAGATAACAAGGCTTAAAAATTGAAACATCATCAAATAAAGACTATCAATTATCAGCTGTGGCTAGTCCTGATTCTGACAAGCTTAATACCCTTAATCTACTCAACAACACGGATCCATTTTTTGGGCAGCATCCCCAGCCCATGGACTTTTAGCATTGCTGCACAAGTCGCATGGCTCAATGTGGGGTATGAAGTCCTCAGCGAAGCATTACTTATCCCTTTAGCATTTATTCTAGGCAGAGTTATTCATAGTCACGAAGCTTTTCGCGACCGAGCCAGTCTATCTCTTTGGGTTACCTTGATTTGCTATTTTGTGGTGACCTTAATGGTATTGTGGCTAGCGCCGAGCTTTGTTGATGCTATGCAGCAACAGGCTGAACTACTGACCCAGACAATCCAATACATCCGATTGGAATCTGCCGCTATTCTGCTTTCCAGCTTCTATGCGTTTTTATCTTTGGTTCTCGTCCTAAAAAATGAACGAAAGGCGCTGTGTGGCCTTCTACTCGTACAAACGCTCATGACCGTCCTTTGTGACAGCGTCTTTGTTAGCCAATTAAGCTATTCTCTCCAGTTAGGAGTGAATGGTATTGCTCTGAGTAATATCGTGGTCAATAGTCTTCTCGCGCTGTTTGCCCTGATTTATTTATCTAAGTCGGAGATCACGCTGAGCTTCAATTTTTATAGAGGAAATCAATCGCAGTGGCTTAAAGAATGGGCAAAAATTGGATGGAAATCAGGGCTTGAATCGCTCGTTCGTAATACCGCTTTTATTGTCATGATTCTTCAGCTTATTAACCAAGTACAACAAGCAGGAACGTACTGGGTTGCCAATCAATTTATTTGGGGCTGGTTGCTACTTCCCGTTTTGACGTTAGGGCAGCTGGTTAAGCAAGATGCTGCAACAAATAACGGGCTAACATCTGAGCGAGTCAATATCTACCTTTGGAGCACGCTAGGCATTATTGGGGTTTGGATACTCAGTGCGCCGCTTTGGAACAGCTTTATAGCTAATGTCATGGGAGTGGAGGATTCACAAGCAATCACTCGGCTAGTTTGGCTAATGGTAGGGTTCTATGCCATTTTCAGTTTAAACAATGTTATCGACAGTTACTTTTACGGTATAGGGCGCACTGACTTAATGCTGTATCAATCACTTATCGTAAACACCTTGTTTTACGGTTGTGCTTTTGTGCTTTATCAAATCGGCATCTTTGTACCTACGCTTGAACGCATTGCCATCATGTTTGGGTTAGGCATTACCACCGATGCGCTAATCACTTGGGGGTTGTACCTTGTCTTGCGACGTAAGATGAGTGTTGTGGTCAACCCAAATTGGCCACGGTGTAAGAGTGTGTGAGAACAGGGATCAGTTCAGCAGAATCAGAGTAACCAAATTCGCCAAGTGCGGCTCAGTAGTTTTGTAACGCTTCTGGCTTGGCTCAAACTCTGTATGCATTCCCACGCGGGAGCGTGGGAACGAGTTTAGCAGCGAGCTCGGCTGAGCTGTTATCTCTTGCTAGTAGGTTGCACAGTATGCAAAAAGAGTATAATTTTTACTCATGGGTGGATTTGAATTCGATGAGAACAAAAGCAGGTTAAATGCGACGAAGCATGGAATTGACTTCCAGACCGCGCAAGGTTTGTGGGACGGTCCTTATCTTATTGAAATTCCAGCCAAGACAAGCGATGAGCCAAGGTATGTGGTGATCGGCATGTTAAACGGTAAGTATTGGTCTGGCGTAATCACATATCGTGGTAACAATATTCGGATCATTTCTGTCAGGCGTTCACGGAAAGCGGAGGTGAGCTTATATGAAAGCGCATGAATTTGATGCCAAGTTTGAGAGTGACGATGACATTGTAGATGATCTTGCTCTATCGAAAGCTAAGCGTCCAAGACAAACCCAGAAACGGGTGAACGTGGACTTCCCCGAGTGGATGTTAGCCTCCTTAGATCGTGAGGCTAGCCGGGTGGGCGTAACACGTCAGTCAATCATTAAAATGTGGTTGGCAGAACGGCTGGAAAATGTATCGCATCATCACACACCCGAATAATCTACGTATAAACGCGCTAACGTTAAGCATCGTAACAGGGAGTTGACTTAGTCACTCCCACGAACGCGCGCGGAAATGAGTCAGTATGTGAACGAGTACGATCAACTACCATGCTTGTTGTTACGACGAAAAACGCAGCCCTGAGGCTGCGTTTTGTCTATCTAGCTCAATGAAACCAAGCCTGGATTATTTAGTTGGTTCGATAACCAGAGGCTCCCAAGTAGCGGTGGCGTTGCCGCCAGCACCGACGTGATCTTGGTAGGTGCGGTCTTTGAGGAGGGTGTAGTACACGTCCACAAAGTCATCATCGTTGGTGAGCCAGCCGTCGGGGATGGCTTCGATGATCTTACCGGTGATTTTGGTGATCACGCCGTAAGCTTGCACTTCAAGATCGGGGATTGCTGCAATGATATCGCTAGCAATTTCGTTGAGTTTAAGCGCCAGCTCTTTGTAGTTGGTGCCGTCGTCTTGTTCCATCAAGATTACGTCCGCGGCGCCCCAACGATAGCGGTCCCAGTGGATCATTACCTGATTAGGATGATAGGTGGTTTTGTCGTAATCCAAATAAGGCATATCCACAATGTCGAGCGTCGGTTCGTCACGGCTTGGGTTCACACCGGTCACAATGGCATACACTTCCGCCGCACCTGAGATCCAAGGTTCTTTGTCATCTTCAAGACGAATCGTTTTCAGCACTGTGGTGTGAATGGGTTGTGGCTCTGCTGCCATCATCGGGGCGCTGCGACGAACGCGCGGTGCGGGGTTTTGCTCTGCGAGGGTGCGGCGCATCACTTCTAGGCCAGCTTTCAGTGAGGCTTTGCCATTAGTGTCGACCACTAAGACAGGACGGTCTGGCATTTGGTAGACGTCGAGCCAGTGGGTATTGCCTTCAATGTCAAATGCTTCGATTTGGGTCCATGTTTGCTCATCGCCAGCAGGTTCAAAGGCGAACAGCGGCGATTGACCCGCTTGCCAGCGTGCGAGCATGCTTGGGTCGGCCAAGCGAACTTCGAGCAATTGGTCGGCCACTTCTTCGACGCCTTGCGCTTCACGCAATGCACGGTCGGCGCTGTATAGCTGCGAGTCAATGCTGCGTTTACTGCGCGCGCTACGCGTTTGGGGCTCGGTAAGTGATGAGAGTGACGCGCTTAAGCTGTAGCTGTTAATGCTACGGTGCAAGGTCGGCGCAATCAGCTCGTACTGTTGGCTCAGTTGTTTGGCGGTATCGCGCTTGATCTCTACCACGGTGTTGTCTGCACTGCCGGCAAAAGCAGGAGCAAGAACTTGAGTAAGACCGGCAAATAGCAGCGAAATCAGTGTTTTTTTATTCATCGCATTTCCTTTTTGTTGTGTTCCAACTGACGTTAGCGAGGCTAACGCTTTGTATCTTGCGATGCTTGTCTTCAAACACGCTATCTCTAATAAAAAGGGCTGTGAACATAGTTCACAAAAAACATGAAACTCTAATGCGAAATTAGTAATTTTTGGCAGTAGAGTAAACACTCAATACAAAAAAGGAATGATAAAAGTGTGGTTTTTGTCTGGGTGTTAAAAGCGAAGTGGTGACAATAACGTACTGTATTACTGAGTAATTCAATAGTTATTGGGTGATAAATCTGGCCAAAAATAAATGTCAGAAATGAGAAGGCACACTGAGCGTAAACATGACGGTAGCCGGTAAAGACTAAAAGCGGCGGAGTATATAGCGGGTTGAGCCAATGGTGGATAAAAAGCCGCTGACAAGGCAGCGGCTAACAGGCGGTTAGATACCGTCGCGTTCAAGCGGGCAGCTCATGCAGCGCGCGCCGCCGCGACCTCGTCCGAGCTGATCTCCGGGCACAGATAATACCTTGATACCGGCTTTATCATACTTCTCATTGGTGTACGTATTGCCTTCGTAGCCAATGACAACGCCAGGACGTACGGTTAGCACGTTATTGGCGTCGTTCCATTGCTCACGCTCGGCCGCGTAGCTATCACCACCGGTGGTAATGATATTGAGTGGGCCGACATCCAGCGCTTTTTCAATCGCGGTGAGGTAGCAAGATTGTGCTTCCACGTTCAGGCTGTCTTCCCCTTTGCGGGTTAAGCGCCAGCATGGCAAATCAGGACGCATCACGGTGGGGTAGACCGAGAAGGTATGCACATCCATATGGGTCATTACGGTATCAAGGTGCATACACGAGCGGCTTTTCGGCAGTTGTACCGCAATCACTTCTTTGGCTTGACCACTAAACAGCAGGCTTCGCGCCAATTGTTCCACCCCTTGAGGCGTGGTGCGTTCCGACATGCCAATTAAGACGGCGCCGCGGCCAATCACTAATACATCGCCGCCTTCAATCATGGCGTTGTCGTAATCACGCACTTCATCACCGAGGTAATTAATGAACTGGCTTTCTGCAAATTCGGGATGCCAGCGATAAATGGCGCGCAGGTGATTGGTTTCACGTTGGCGCGCAGATTTTGCCATTGGATTGAGTGAGACACCGCCATATACCCAGCAGGACGTATCTCGGGTAAATAGGTGGTTCGGGAGCGGCTCTATCACGAAATCGGTTTTGTCGTGCATCGCTTGCATCATTGAGGATGATTGCACGGGCAAATCAATGTAGCTTAATCCGCCGAGTAAAATGTCGGCGAGTGCATTGTGATCGATATCGGCCATGTAGGCGCGCACGTCGTTGGCAAATTGGTAGCCGAGGCGGTATTGGTTGAGTTGGGTGTCGAGTAGCCATTGTTTTGCTTCTGGCACGGCGAGGGTTTCAACCAGCAAATCATGAAGCAAATAAACCTGCACCCCTTCGTTGGTTAAGGTGCGGGCGAACATATCATGCTCTTCTCCGGCTCGTTCCACCGCCAGAACATCATCAAATAACAGCTCATGGCAGTTCGATGGCGTCAGGTGGTTTAACGCTCGTTCAGGGCGGTGAAGCAATACCCGCTTCAGTTGCCCAACTTCTGATCCAACGTAAAACTCACTCATGGTAGGTCCTCTTTTTCCTTTCTACGGGCCAGGCAATGAGACAGACTACATCGCCTTACACACGTCATTGTGTGTCACCAGTGGTGCGGGGAGTGCAGGTCTTGCTCGAGGGACGGGCGTGTCTCATGTCCTCCTTGGATGGTCGAATAATGACAACCTTCTGAAAGCAGGTCAATGTTACAATTCACTAACAATCCCAGCGAACTAGCAAGGTCACAGAAAATTCATCAACTTGGCGACTTTCTGGTCAGTTTGCCTTTTTATCAACGTGGCATTTTTTGCTAAACCGTGCCATATTGCGCCCCACATTCACTATTTGGAGTCGCGGCATGTCACTGGCAGAAATGATTCAAGAGCAACAAGAAGATACTCGCCTGATTATTGAGGAGCTTCTGGCGGATGGAAGCGATCCGGATGCGCTTTACACCATTGAGCATCACCTATCGGCTGCCACGTTTGCTGAGTTAGAAGATGCCGCTGTTGAGGCGTTTAAACTGGGCTTTGAAGTGGCGGAAGCCGAAGAGCTAGAGCTGGAAGAGGGCGGAACCATCGTCTGCTTTGATGCGGTGATGGAAACGGCACTCAATGCCGAGCGTATTGATGAGCAAGTAGAAAAGCTAATGACGCTTGCTGAAAAACACGATATCGATTACGACGGCTGGGGCACGTACTTTGAGTCGGGTGAAGACGAAGACGGCGACGACAACGAATAAGTCGGCCATCCATCCTGTTTTAAAAGCCACGATATATCGTGGCTTTTTTTAATGATGATGCCCCAAGTGCAGCGGTGCGGGTTTCACTGTATGACGATGCTGCCATACCTTTTCGTGGAAGAAGTAGGCAAGGGTGTTGATGCTTGGCTCAACCAGTGCCAGTGCGCCACCGACCAACCAATCGCCACTGATCACATAGCCCACTAAGAAGGCAACGTTAAAGTGCACCACCGCAAAGCTGGCGGTTTTCACCACGGGACGTGCGCGGCGGCTCAGTTGCCAGAGCTTTTCATGAAGATAAAACGCGCCGGTATTGACGGTGGGCTCTGTCATCGCAATCAAGCTACCGATGATGATATCGCCCGTCAGCACATAGGCCACGGTAAAGGCGATAGAAAAGTGGATAGCAGCAAAGCTTAATGTCTTCTTCATGGTGTAGCTCCTTCGCGGCAACACGCGTTTAATCAACACTGACAGTATGTCGTGTCTGTGTCTATAAATAAAAACGGTTCTCACTATCTTTTAGATAGGGCGGAGCTATCAAGTGTGGCGGGTTTTGGCTGCGGCGTGCTGAGTTGCGGATGGGAGAGAATAAAAAAACCACGCCAGATGGCGTGGTTTATCGCGAAGGTCTATCGATGTAAAACGTCCGACGTCAACGCTCGATTTATAGCGCCGCAATCGTGGTTTTTTGCTCACCCAGTTTGGTGAGGCTGACACGATAGTTATCGAGTTTTTCGCGCTCTTTGGCGACCACTGCTTCAGGAGCTTTGGAGACAAAACTTTCGTTGCCGAGCTTCCCTTCGATGCGTTTGATCTCGCCTTCTACTTTGGCGATTTCTTTATCCAAGCGCGCCAGTTCGGCATCTTTGTCAATTAGACCCGCCATCGGGATCAAGATTTCTGAGCTACCGACCAAGGCAGAGGCACAGGCTGGTAAAGGTTCACTGCCATCCAGTACCTTGAAGCTGCCAAGTTTGGCAAGGGCGTGCAAGGTCGCGCTGTTGGTGTTCGCACGAGCGGCATCGCGTTCATCAGCGGCTTTCAGCATCACCTCAAGCGGCTGGCTTGGCGCAATATCGTACTCAGCACGTAGGTTACGGATGCTAACGATAAACTGCTTCACCCACTCAATGTCTTCTGACGCTTGGGTGTTCACGCGGCTAGCATCAAATTGCGGCAGTGGCTGCTGCATAATGGTATCGCCTTCCACACCGTCAACCAGCGGTTTAACACTTTGCCAAATCGCTTCGGTGATGTAAGGGATCACTGGATGGGCCAGACGCAAGGTTTTTTCCAATACCGTGATCAGGGTATAGCGGGTGGCACGTTGTTGTGCTTCGTCGCCTTTCCACAGGACAGGCTTGGTAAGTTCCAAGTACCAGTCACAGAATTGGTGCCAAATAAACTCATACAACACACCCGCCGCCATATCGAGACGATAGTTGTCGAGGTGGGTGTTGAAGTCTTTCGCTGCTTGCTGGAACTGAGATTCAATCCACTGATCAGCCAGTGAGAATTGCATCTCGCCGCCGTTCATGCCGCAATCTTGATCTTCGGTATTCATCAGCACATAGCGGCTGGCGTTCCAAAGTTTGTTACAGAAGTTTCGGTAACCTTCAAGGCGCTTCATGTCCCAGTTGATGTCACGACCGGTAGAGGCCAGCGCTGCGAGGGTAAAACGCAGTGCATCGGTGCCGTGGGCTTCGATGCCGTTTTCAAACGTTTTACGGGTCGCTTTCTCAATTTTTTCAGCCAGCTTTGGTTGCATCATGTTGCCGGTGCGCTTTGCCACCAACTCATCGATGCCAATGCCGTCAATCATGTCGAGAGGGTCAAGGACGTTACCCTTAGATTTTGACATCTTGGCGCCACTTTCGTCGCGGATAAGGCCGGTCATATAGACTGTCTTAAAGGGCACTTGTGGCTTACCATTTTCATCTTTGATGAAGTGCATGGTCATCATGATCATGCGCGCCACCCAGAAGAAGATGATGTCAAAGCCTGATACCAACACGTCGGTCGGGTGGAAGGTTTTCAGCGCATCGGTGTTCTCTGGCCAGCCTAGGGTGCCGAACGTCCAAAGTGCCGATGAGAACCACGTATCCAGTACGTCATCGTCTTGGCGCAGCGTTACGTCGTCTGCCAGTTGGTTTTCACGACGGACTTCGTCTTCGTCACGGCCAACATAGACATTGCCTTGGTCGTCGTACCAGGCAGGAATGCGGTGACCCCACCAAAGCTGACGAGAAATACACCAGTCTTGTACGTCACGCATCCACGCGAAGTACATGTTCTCGTATTGCTTCGGTACGAATTGAATGTCGCCATCTTCTACCGCTTTTACGGCAGGCTCTGCCAGTGGTGCAGTACGTACGTACCACTGGTCGGTAAGCATTGGCTCAATGACGACGCCGCCACGATCGCCGTATGGGACAGTGAGATCGTGATCTTTGATTTCTTCCAATAAACCCAGTGCGTCAAATTCGGCCACGATCGCTTTACGCGCGGCAAAACGCTCCAAACCTTGGTAGTTGGCAGGAATATCGGTTGGGTAAGCATTGCTTGGCTGACCTTTGTGATCAAACACTTCAGCACTGTTGCGGATATCGGCGTTCAGCGTGAGAATGTTGATCATTGGCAGCTGGTGGCGCTGGCCCACTTCATAGTCGTTGAAGTCGTGCGCTGGGGTGATTTTTACACAGCCGGTGCCTTTTTCCATGTCGGCGTGCTCATCGCCCACG
The DNA here is from genome assembly GCF_001722075.1 of Salinivibrio sp. SS2. NCBI lineage: Bacteria > Pseudomonadati > Pseudomonadota > Gammaproteobacteria > Vibrionales > Vibrionaceae > Salinivibrio > Salinivibrio sp. SS2. The sequence goes on from NZ_MEBP01000067.1 coordinate 19,842, forward strand.
ATAGGGATACGACGATTCACCACTGGCAGCAACACGTGCTGACCAATCAGGTCTTTGTAGCGCGGATCTTCTGGGTTAACTGCAACACCGGTATCGCCCAGCATAGTCTCCGGACGGGTGGTGGCAACCACAATGTAGTCTTTGCCTTCGGCTGTTTTCGCGCCATCGGCAAGTGGATAACGGAAATGCCACATGTGGCCTTTCTTATCTTTGTTTTCCACTTCGAGATCGGAAATCGCGGTGTGCAATTTCGGATCCCAGTTCACCAAACGCTTACCACGATAGATAAGATCTTCTTGGTAAAGGCGAACAAAGACTTCTTTAACGGCATTGGAAAAGCCCTCATCCATGGTGAAGCGCTCGCGATCCCAATCAACAGAGGCACCGAGACGACGCAACTGTTGAGTGATCGTGCCGCCTGATTCGCCTTTCCATTGCCAGATCTTGTCGACAAACGCGTCACGACCGTAGTCGTGCTTGGTTTTGCCTTCTTCAGCTGCGATCTTACGTTCCACCACCATTTGTGTCGCGATACCGGCATGGTCGGTACCCACTTGCCACAAGGTGTTTTTGCCTTTCATACGCTCGGCACGGATCAAGGTATCCATAATGGTATCTTGGAACGCGTGACCCATATGCAAGCTGCCAGTGACGTTTGGCGGCGGGATCATGATGCTATAGGCATCTTTGCTGGTATCACCATGAGGTCGGAAATAGCCCGCCTCTTCCCAGCGCTGGTACAGCGCTTTTTCAATTGATTGTGGGTTATATGTCTTTTCCATAGCGCTCTTGAAAGATCGTCAAGGTTTGGGCGATTGGTCGATGGCAAGGGTTTGAAGTTGCAGGCCTGCCAGTCGGTATGCTTTATATCGGTGACGCGCGTGCTGTTTGAGCGTCTCATCGCAAGGGACGAAGTCTACCACTTGTGCAAACGAAGGCGCAAAATTTGATGCCTCTGTCGCCAAATTGATTAGCACGCTGCGGTGCCCGGAGTGACGTACACCGGGCCAACCGATTTCTACGGGTGCACCACCTCGTGGTCCTTCTCCTACCAAATTATGGGGAACAAACGTATCTGCGTCGCGCTGCCATAAGGCATCATCCAGTTGATGGGCCTGTTGCTGGTCGCGGGCGGCGAGATAAATACGTTGTCCCTGTTGATAGTAATAGAAGGCCAAATGAATCGCGGTGTCTATTAACGTTTGTTGTTCGCGCGCTTGTTGTTCGGGCGTCAATCCATCGTCAGATGACGCGCCGTCGGGTGGCGCCAACAAATAAAAGGTGGCGGTGGACATATACGCTCCTAAAGTTGAGAAACGGCCTCCGTCCCAAAAGTGTGGTGTCCGGTCAAGCGCGGGATAACCAACATAGCGGATTGTGCGCGCTGACACCAGTGTCGATTAAAGTTCAGACAAAAAAAGGAGGCCGTTTGGCCTAATGCCGATCAGTTAAGCAAAAAATGATCGGTTGAACGATCCTGAGAGGGTGTCAAAATCCGAGTGTTTCTGCACACTCGGATTTTTTTATGTTCTTAAGACAAGCCCTCGACCGAATACATCAATTCTCTGCTGACCAACTCAATGGTCTATCCGATCTCCTTTGCCCTGAACTCATTCACCAA
>NZ_MEBP01000068.1:0-2701 GCF_001722075.1 Salinivibrio sp. SS2
CACTACCATCGGCGCTGCTTCGTTTCACTACTGAGTTCGGCATGGAATCAGGTGGGTCCAAAGCGCTATGGTCGCCAAGCAAATTCGTTAATCTAGAAAGCTGTTCGTTCTCGCCACAATCAACTGGCTTATTTTAAGTCCAACCCAAAACCTCTTGGGTGTTGTATGGTTAAGCCTCACGGGCAATTAGTACAGGTTAGCTCAACGCCTCACAGCGCTTACACACCCTGCCTATCAACGTCGTCGTCTACGACAACCCTTTAGAGAGCTCGAAGCTCTAGGGATGACTCATCTCGGGGCCAGCTTCGCGCTTAGATGCTTTCAGCGCTTATCTGTGCCGAACTTAGCTACCGGGCAATGCGTCTGGCGACACAACCCGAACACCAGCGGTTCGTCCACTCCGGTCCTCTCGTACTAGGAGCAGCTCCCCTCAATCATCCAACGCCCACGGCAGATAGGGACCGAACTGTCTCACGACGTTCTAAACCCAGCTCGCGTACCACTTTAAATGGCGAACAGCCATACCCTTGGGACCGACTTCAGCCCCAGGATGTGATGAGCCGACATCGAGGTGCCAAACACCGCCGTCGATATGAACTCTTGGGCGGTATCAGCCTGTTATCCCCGGAGTACCTTTTATCCGTTGAGCGATGGCCCTTCCATTCAGAACCACCGGATCACTATGACCTACTTTCGTACCTGCTCGAGCCGTCACTCTCGCAGTTAAGCGGGCTTATGCCATTGCACTAACCTCACGATGTCCGACCGTGATTAGCCCACCTTCGTGCTCCTCCGTTACTCTTTGGGAGGAGACCGCCCCAGTCAAACTACCCACCAGGCACTGTCCTCACCCCGGATAACGGGGCTAAGTTAGAACATCAAACATACAAGGGTGGTATTTCAAGGATGGCTCCACAGCAACTGGCGTCGCCGCTTCAAAGCCTCCCACCTATCCTACACATGTAGGCTCAATGTTCAGTGCCAAGCTGTAGTAAAGGTTCACGGGGTCTTTCCGTCTAGCCGCGGGTACACAGCATCTTCACTGCGATTTCAATTTCACTGAGTCTCGGGTGGAGACAGCGTGGCCATCATTACGCCATTCGTGCAGGTCGGAACTTACCCGACAAGGAATTTCGCTACCTTAGGACCGTTATAGTTACGGCCGCCGTTTACCGGGGCTTCGATCAATGGCTTCTCTTGCGATAACCACATCAATTAACCTTCCGGCACCGGGCAGGCGTCACACCGTATACGTCATCTTTCGATTTTGCACAGTGCTGTGTTTTTAATAAACAGTTGCAGCCACCTGGTATCTGCGACTGCCCATAGCTCCATCCGCAAGGGACTTCACCGCGGGCAGCGTACCTTCTCCCGAAGTTACGGTACCATTTTGCCTAGTTCCTTCACCCGAGTTCTCTCAAGCGCCTTGGTATTCTCTACCCGACCACCTGTGTCGGTTTGGAGTACGGTTGCTACTTACCTGAAGCTTAGAGGCTTTTCCCGGAAGCATGGCATCAATGACTTCACCACCTTGGTGGCTCGACATCGTGTCTCGGCCTTGATTTCCCGGATTTGCCTAAGAAATCAGCCTACGCACTTGAACCTGGACTACCATCGCCAGGCCCACCTAGCCTTCTCCGTCCCCCCATCGCAGTAAGCAGCAGTACGGGAATATTAACCCGTTTCCCATCGACTACGCCTTTCGGCCTCGCCTTAGGGGCCGACTTACCCTGCCCCGATTAACGTTGGACAGGAACCCTTGGTCTTCCGGCGAGGAGGTTTTTCACCCCCTTTATCGTTACTCATGTCAGCATTCGCACTTGTGATACCTCCAGCATGCCTCTCAGCACACCTTCAACGGCTTACACAACGCTCCCCTACCCAATATCCATAAGGACATTGCCGCAGCTTCGGTGTATCGCTTAGCCCCGTTACATCTTCCGCGCAGGCCGACTCGACCAGTGAGCTATTACGCTTTCTTTAAATGATGGCTGCTTCTAAGCCAACATCCTGGCTGTCTGAGCCTTCCCACATCGTTTCCCACTTAGCGATAACTTTGGGACCTTAGCTGGCGGTCTGGGTTGTTTCCCTCTCCACGACGGACGTTAGCACCCGCCGTGTGTCTCCCGGATAGTACTTACTGGTATTCGGAGTTTGCAAAGGGTTGGTAAGTCGGGATGACCCCCTAGCCTTAACAGTGCTCTACCCCCAGTAGTATTCGTCCGAGGCGCTACCTAAATAGCTTTCGGGGAGAACCAGCTATCTCCGAGTTTGATTGGCCTTTCACCCCTAGCCACAGGTCATCTCCTAACTTTTCAACGTTAGTGAGTTCGGTCCTCCAGTTGATGTTACTCAACCTTCAACCTGCCCATGGCTAGATCACTCGGTTTCGGGTCTAATGCTAGCAACTGGACGCCCAGTTAAGACTCGGTTTCCCTACGGCTCCCCTATGCGGTTAACCTTGCTACTAACATTAAGTCGCTGACCCATTATACAAAAGGTACGCGGTCACCCCACAAAGGAGGCTCCCACTGCTTGTACGTAGACGGTTTCAGGTTCTATTTCACTCCCCTCACAGGGGTTCTTTTCGCCTTTCCCTCTACGGTACTGGTTCACTATCGGTTCAGTCAGGATGTTAGCCTTGGAGGATGGTCCCCCATGTGCAGACAAAACATAACACGACTGATAAACACCAGACAAT
>NZ_MEBP01000069.1:0-45413 GCF_001722075.1 Salinivibrio sp. SS2
GATTTAGGAAACAACGCCCGAAGAAACTGTAGCATTCTTAAGGCTCATGCAATTCATGAAGCCTCGTAATGTACCAAAAAGGCTGCCTACAGCCGCGTAAAAAAAGCGTAAAAAATTCACTTTTTCATGAGCAAATAGTCAAAAATTCGACGAAATTACTGTTTCCAATTGGTTATCATGGCTCAGTATTTCAATTGACATATGGAAAATCATATATATTATTTACCATATATGAAAACCGCGGATGACCTCAATGTGTGACACCCTAACGTTTTACAAAGCCTTATCTGAGCCCACTCGGCTGACCTCTCTATTGCTGCTCTCACAGCATGGTGAGTTATGTGTATGCGATTTAATGACTGCGCTGGCGTTGAGTCAGCCTAAAATTTCACGGCATTTGGCGGAGCTACGTAAGCATCAGTTAGTCGTCGGAGAGCGTCGTGGTAAGTGGGTCTATTACCAATTATACCCAGCCTTACCTGACTGGATGCGCGACATTTTACTGACCACGGTAAAACACAATCCTGCCATGTTGCCGCCTGTTGAGCCAATGGCCTTTAGTCAGACTTGCTGTGAGGAAAAACAATAGTATGAATGATAACGAACTCCCAAATATCACGGCCGATGCGTTTGATATTCCGTCGGCTGATAAGTTTGCGGTGCAGTCATCGACCCACCGTCCTCGTATCTTGCTGCTATATGGTTCCTTGCGGGCGCGTTCATACAGCCGACTGGTGGTTGAGGAAGCGGCGCGTCTGTTGACCGCGATGGGGGCTGAGGCGCGCATTTATGATCCTAGTGGCTTACCCGCGGCCGATAGTGTAGATCCTTCACATGAGAAAGTGGCGGAATTGCGCGAGCTGATGATGTGGTCTGAAGGGCAGGTTTGGTGTTCGCCTGAACGCCACGGTTCGATGACCAGTATCATGAAAAGCCAAATCGATTGGGTGCCTCTAAGTCTTGGGGCCGTGAGGCCAACCCAAGGCAAAGTGCTCGCAGTGATGCAAGTATGTGGGGGCTCTCAATCATTCAATACGGTTAATCAGCTCCGTGTTCTCGGCCGCTGGATGCGTATGTTTACCATTCCGAACCAATCATCAGTGCCCAAAGCCTATTTAGAGTTTGATGAACAAGGCCGGATGCTGCCATCGCCTTTTTATCAACGCATTGTTGATGTGGTGGAAGAGCTTATGAAATTTACGCTCTTACTTCGTGACAACAAAGACTATCTCGTTGATCGCTACTCTGAGCGCGTTGAGAGTGCCGATGAGCTATCAGCACGTGTCAATCAACGTCAGATATAAAAAGGAAATACCACTATGACTCAATCTGAAGCCTGTGCGCCGTCGGCCGCGCAAAAGATGGGGTGGCTCGATCGGTACTTAACCGTGTGGATTTTTCTCGCCATGGCCATTGGGGTGAGTGTGGGGTGGCTTTTTCCCGACGTCGCAACCCTCAGTGAGCGCTTATCAGTCGGGAGCACCAACGTGCCGCTTGCGGTTGGCTTGATTTTAATGATGTATCCGCCACTGGCAAAAGTGAATTATCGCTTATTGGGATCGGTTACGCGCGATAAAAAAGCTATCACGTTGTCGCTGATCATGAACTGGATCGTGGGTCCTATTCTTATGTTCGCGCTGGCGGTGCTGTTTTTACGTGATGAGCCAGGCTACATGGCGGGAGTGATATTGATTGGTCTTGCCCGTTGTATCGCCATGGTCTTGGTGTGGAACGACATCAGTGGTGGCAATAAAGAGTATGGCGCGGCCCTAGTGGCCCTAAATAGCTTATTTCAGATCCTGACCTACAGTGTGATGGCATGGCTATTTATCACCGTTTTACCCCCCATGCTGGGACTACAAAGTTTTGTGGTGGATGTCACCATGGGCGAAATTGCACAAAGTGTGCTGATTTACTTGGGTATCCCTTTTGTAGCGGGTTATCTATCACGCACCGTGTTGGTCGCTAAAAAGGGTGAACATTGGTACGAAGACGTCTTTTTGCCACGTATTTCCCCGATGACGTTAATTGCTTTGTTGGCGACCATTGTGTTGATGTTTAGCCTAAAAGGGGAGGCGATTATTGCGCTGCCACTTGATGTTTTGCGTATCGCTGTACCGCTAGTGACCTACTTTGTGCTGATGTTCTTTATTAGCTTCTTTGCGGGCAAAAAATTGGGGATCCCGTATGACCGCAACGCGTCAATTGCGTTTACTTCATCCGGCAATAACTTTGAATTAGCCATTGCGGTGGCGATTGCGGTGTTTGGCATTCACTCTGATCAAGCCTTTGCAGGGGTGATTGGGCCGCTGGTGGAAGTGCCTGTGTTGATTGCCTTGGTGAATGTCGCGCTAAGAATGAAGCGACGCTATACGACTTAATATGAAGCTTTTATGAATCCCTGTCTGTGAGGGTTGCATGCTGGCTTAGGTTTATTAATATGCGTATATCCATATATGCATTTAGCGGAGTGTAGTGAGAGAGCCTATGTTGCCTCATCAGTTTTTTAAATTATTGGCCGATGAAACGCGCGTGCGATGTTTACTGCTTATTGCCCGTGAAGGGCAGTTATGTGTGTGCGAGCTCACCGAAGCGCTGGACACCTCGCAGCCGAAGATCTCACGTCATTTGGCGCAACTGCGGGCCAGTGGTGTGTTGGTTGATACGCGCCAAGGGCAATGGGTGTTTTATCGCTTAGCCGCTGACTTACCCGGCTGGATGCGCAAACAAATTCAGGGGTTAGTTGATTCCAACTGCCTAAAAGACACTTATCAAGAAGATATCACGCGGCTGGCCAAAATGGCGTCACGCCCCACCTGCTGCGTGTAAAGGAGAAAGCAATGACAATTAAAGTCGGAATCAATGGGTTTGGCCGTATCGGTCGTTTGGCATTAAGGGCAGCATTTGATTGGCCAGAGCTCGAGTTTGTGCATATTAACGATGTGGCGGGAGATACCGAAACGCTGGCGCATTTGCTGGAGTTTGATTCGGTACAAGGGCGCTGGCATCACGCGGTGAGTGTAGAAGGCAACCGCGTACAGATTAACGGCCAAACACTGACGACAAGCCAAGAAAAAGCGATTGATGCCGTCGATTGGTCAGGCTGCGATGTGGTGATTGAAGCAACGGGAAAACATCGTGACGCGGATCTGCTGCAACAATATTTGGACCAAGGCGTAAAGCGCGTGGTGGTCTCTGCGCCGGTCAAAGATGAGCGTGTGGCGAATATCGTAGTGGGGGTGAATGACGCGATTTTTGATCCGAGCAAACATCGGATCGTTACCGCAGCGTCGTGTACCACGAACTGCTTGGCTCCGATTGTGAAAGTGATCCATGAAAAGCTGGGGATTGCGCAGTCGACCTTCACTACCATTCATGATTTAACCAATACCCAAACGATTTTAGACGCGCCGCATAAAGACTTACGTCGTGCCCGCGCCTGCGGCATGAGTTTGATCCCGACTACTACAGGATCGGCGACCGCCATCGTAGAAATTTTCCCGGATCTAAAAGGCAAGATTAACGGCCATGCAGTGCGTGTCCCCCTTGCCAATGCGTCGCTAACGGATGTGATTTTTGATGTGGAAACTGATACCACCGCCGACGAGGTGAATGCACTGTTGCAAGAAGCCGCGGATGGCGAGCTCAAGGGTATTCTTGGCTTTGAGGCGCGTCCTTTAGTCTCGATAGATTACCGTGGTGATCAGCGCTCCACCATTGTCGATGGTTTATCCACCATGGTGGTGGGTAAGCGTATGGTCAAAATCTATGCGTGGTATGACAACGAAATGGGGTATGCCACGCGCACCGCTGAGTTAGTGCGCAACGTCGGCGGCGTTGATCAGTAATCGCTTTTTTATCGGGTAGCGATGTGTGCCCAGTGCCGCATCGCCCTTTTTGGTATGTGAATCGATGACCACTATGTTTGCTCAATTAAGCCAATCTGTGCGCCAGTATATGCTGGTCACCTTTAATTATTGGAATTTCACCATCACCGACGGTGCACTGCGGATGCTGGTGGTGCTGTATTTTTATGAGTTGGGCTACGGCACGTTAGAAATCGCCTCGCTGTTTTTGTTTTACGAATTTTTCGGGGTGGTCACTAACCTTATCGGTGGATGGCTCGGTGCGCGTTTAGGCCTTAATCGCACCATGAATATTGGCCTTGGCATGCAAATTATCGCGCTTGCCATGTTAGCCGTGCCAGCCGGTTGGCTCACCATTCCTTGGGTGATGGCGGCTCAAGCCTTGTCTGGAATTGCAAAGGATCTGAATAAGATGAGCGCTAAAAGCGCGATCAAAACCTTAGTGCCTGACAACGCACAGGGAGCGCTGTTTAAGTGGATTGCGATCTTGACGGGCTCGAAGAACGCGCTCAAAGGCGTAGGTTTTTTTGTCGGTGGCGCATTGCTCTCTCTGATTGGCTTTCAATATGCGGTGGCGGCGATGGCTGGCGTGTTGAGTTTGGTGTTTATAGGCAGTGTGGTATCGCTCAATGCGGAGTTGGGGAAAGCGAAAAATAAGCCCAAGTTTTCGGAAATTTTTTCTAAGTCTCGCAGCGTGAATATCCTCTCGGCAGCACGTTTATTTCTTTTCGGCGCTCGAGACGTTTGGTTTGTGGTGGCCTTGCCAATTTATCTTGGCACCACATTTGGTTGGAGCCACAGTGCGGTGGGCGGATTTCTTGCGCTATGGGTGATCGCTTACGGCGTGGTGCAAGGGGTTGCGCCGAAAATTACCGGGCGCCAAGCTGGCCATTCGCCGGGCGGTAAAGCGGCGTTAGGTTGGGCAGGTTTATTGGCAGTGGTGACGGGTATTATTGCTTACGCGATTGGCGAACAGTGGTATCCGCAAGGGGTGATTATTGTTGGACTCATGGTATTTGGGGCGATATTTGCGATTAACTCGTCACTGCATTCCTACTTGATTGTTAGCTACGCCAAAGGCGACGGTGTGTCGCTGGATGTAGGATTTTATTATATGGCGAACGCCATGGGACGCTTAATTGGCACCGTGTTATCCGGTTGGGTTTTCCAAGTATGGGGACTGGCGGCATGCCTTTGGGTGTCGTTTGGATTTCTTACCGTAACCACGGTCATTTCGCTGGGGTTACCGAACCGTCAACCACAGCCTCTGCCGCCTTCGTCATAACCGCAGAATGAGATAAGTGCCACCCAGCAGGCTGGGTGGCATTTTGGTTACCATTTAAACACGGTACTGAGGCGACGCAGCTCTTCACCGACGGATGCCAAGTCTTGGCTGGCTACCGAGGTTTGCTCGGAGGCTTGTGAGGTTTGGTCGGCCACATCTTGAATGGTATTCATGCGTTGGCTGACATCTTCCGCCGCGTGCCCTTGCTCTTTGACGGCTTGTGCGATTTGGGTGTTCATTTCCGTGATATTGCTAATTTCTGCTGAAATAGACTCAAGCGCTTCACGAACTTGTTCGGTTTGCTCGACCACTTCTTCGACTTGTTGCTTACTTTTCACCATTTCACTCACGGCGGATTCGGCCCCGGCTTTAAGGGTCTCGATCATTTTTTCGATCTCGACGGTCGATTCTTGGGTTTTCTGAGCCAGTGAACGGACTTCATCCGCCACTACTGCAAAGCCACGACCTTGCTCACCCGCGCGGGCGGCTTCGATGGCGGCATTGAGTGCGAGTAAGTTGGTTTGATCCGAAATTCCTTTGATCACATCCAAGATAGACGCGATGTTCTCACTGTCGTCTTTCACCGTGTTAATGACTGACTCGGATTGTCCAATGGCTTCCGCTAAGGTCGAAATACCGGCGACTGTGGTGCTCACTAACGCGTTACCGCGTTGCGCTTGATCGTTCGCCTGATGGGCGGAGTCCGAAGTTGCCTCGGCTTTATGTGCTACCTCTTGTGCTGAGGCGCTCATTTGTGTTGCTGCAGCGGCCACTTGTTCAATATCCTGCTTCTGTGTCTTCACGCCGTGGGAGGTTTCGTTGGTCAGCGAAGACAATTCCTCTGACGAATTGGCGATGCGGGTAATGTTGTCCGACAAATCGCCAATCATGGTTTTTAGACGGGTAGACATGGAGGAAATGGATCCGAGCAGCTCACCAATTTCATCTTTCCTATCGGTCGCAATGTTGACGCTTAAATCGCCATTGGCAATTTTCTGACTCGCTGCCACTGCGCGCTGTAAAGGCGGCACGATCATGGCGGTCATCAGCCAAGAGACGCCAATACCGATTGCAATGGCGACGCTAGCAAGCACGATATTAGTGATCAGCATGCTTTGCTTATTTGTAGCGAGTTTTTGTTTGCCGATGTCACGGCCTTTCTCCGCAAGATCTTCTACCGCTCTCGCTTTGGTTAACATGGTGTCGTTAATTGTTCGGCGTTGTTGATATGCACTGACGTAGGTTTGGAATGCGTTGCGATAGGACGCGATGCCTTGTCGAACGGCTGACGTGTCTATTTCATCCGGAAGGGTGTCGCTCAGTTTATCCATATCAGCCAGCTTTTGGTTAACGGCTTCCGTGAATTGCGCATCGCTGGATAGTATATAATTCTTCTCGGCGAGACGAGACTCGAGCATCCATTTAATTAAGCGATTCGCTTCATCGGCAATTTTTAACGTATCAATGATCACTTCCGGCGAGCGCCCTTGGGCAAGATAACGGTTGACGCGATCCTTTTGCATTTGACGAATGCCTATAAGCGCTTGCTCAACCCGCCGAGCTTGATCGCGCATCCCCGTTTCCGCTTGCGCAAGCTTGTCATACTGGGCCACATACTGATCCATCGCCGTTTGGTACGCTTTATTTTCAGCCATGATTTGCGAGAGCAGCGTTTTCGTTTGTTGATCACTGACTTTGGCAGTTGTGGTGGTCGCTTGCTGATTGATGGTATCGGTGAGTTGTTTAATTTCCGCCACGTAGCTGTTGTCGCGGCGCAAAATAAAATTCTTTTCGGTAATCCGTACTTCTTTTATGTATTTTACTATTCGATTGAGATCATCAGCTGCCGAGACTTCATTATTGAGCTGAGCCACGCCAGTGACAGCGTTCAGCGTCACTAATGCGGTTAATAACACCAAAATGCCAAATGCGATCATCAGCTTAAGCCGCACTTTAAGGTTATACATCCATTTCATTGGGCGCCTATTCAGTTGAGGTGGGACCTATTCAATATAGTGGAATTTTACTAACTGACATGTTTTCACTCTAAGGGGACACTATGGTGTGCGCCTTGGCGTATGATTTTTCGGTGGCCTCGTACTCCTTCCATTCTGCGACGATCAGCGACTTGAACAGCTTTTTCGAATAACTCCAACAAGCTGAACGGCCGACTTTCTCGTTGTGGCTTTTTATACTGCAAAGAGAAAAAGGAGGACGTATGGGAAAACTGATCGATGGTGTGTGGCACGATGTGTGGTATGACACCCAAGCATCCGGCGGCCGATTTATCCGTGAAGACGCTGGGTTTCGTCATTGGATAACGCCTGATGGAGATGCAGGGTCCAGCGGGAGCGCGGGCTTTAAAGCAGAATCAGGACGTTATCATCTCTATGTCTCTTTGGCATGCCCTTGGGCGCATCGCACCCTGATTATGCGTCATTTGAAAGGACTTGAGCCTCATATTGCTGTCACTGTGGTGGCGCCTGAGATGCTAGAACATGGCTGGACGTTTTCGAAGCCAGAGCCCTTATATGGGTTTGACTACGCGCACCAGTTGTATACCAAAGCCAAACCTGACTACACCGGACGGGTCACTGTGCCAATTTTATGGGACAAGCAAACCGAGACCATTGTCAGTAATGAATCCGCCGACATTATTCGGATGTTCAATTCGGCATTTGATGGTATTACGGGCAATCATGACGATTATTACCCAGAAAACCTACGTGCAGCGATTGAGCAGTGGAATGAATTTGTTTATCCCAATGTGAACAATGGCGTGTATAAATGCGGCTTTGCCACTGAGCAAGCGGCCTATGAAGACGCTTTTGATAAGTTATTTACTGCCTTGACAGTATTGGACGATCATTTAAGTCGTCACCGTTACCTTGCTGGAAATCAGATCACAGAAGCCGATTGGCGTTTGTTCACCACCTTAATTCGTTTTGATCCTGTCTACGTGGGCCACTTTAAATGTAACAAGCAACGTATTGCCGATTACTGCAATTTGTTCTGCTACATGAAAGAGCTGTTTCAAGTGCCAGGGGTGGCTGAGACCGTCGATATGCAGCACATCAAAACCCATTACTATTACAGCCACGGGAATATCAATCCAACCCGAATTGTACCGAAAGGACCGGAGCAAGATTTATGGTCGCCGCATGGGCGGGCATCACTAACAAGTGGGAAATGATAGGGTAGTTAACGACACAACAACGAAAAAGGGCCAGCATCTGCTGGCCCTTAAAGATGGTGGTGGAGGAAGGATTCGAACCTTCGAAGGCTGAGCCGTCAGATTTACAGTCTGATCCCTTTGACCGCTCGGGAACTCCACCACGGAGTCTTACTTTGTAAAGTGGTGGTGGGAGAAGGATTCGAACCTTCGAAGGCTGAGCCGTCAGATTTACAGTCTGATCCCTTTGACCGCTCGGGAATCCCACCACGGGGTGTTGCTTTGTAAAAGTGGTGGTGGAGGAAGGATTCGAACCTTCGAAGGCTGAGCCGTCAGATTTACAGTCTGATCCCTTTGACCGCTCGGGAACTCCACCACGGAGTCTTGCTTTGTAAAAGTGGTGGTGGGAGAAGGATTCGAACCTTCGAAGGCTGAGCCGTCAGATTTACAGTCTGATCCCTTTGACCGCTCGGGAATCCCACCACGCGAACGGGGCGAATATTATCAAACCGATTGGTGCTGTAAAGGATTTTCTTGATCCCGTGTAGCGGTTGATGTTTTTTTCAACGCTTTACGGCGTTTTTAACCGCCAACATCGAATTTTATGCGTTTTTTGAAACCGTTGCTTATTGCCGCAGTCTTATGCCCAGTTTCGATGATGTGTGGGAGATCATAATCCTGCATATCGCTGATAGATAAATCAAAAAGGAATTATACGTTCTGATCGAATCTCATATTTGGATGTAATAAGTATAAAAAATAGCGTCTTTACAATTCTTTAAGGACAAAACAAAGCAGATCAGTACACTGGTGCTATTCAAATTATAAGGTGTGATGCAATGAAAAAAGGGATGCTACTGGGCGCCGTGATATTGGCTGGCGTTGCGTTCTGGTTATGGAGTGGGTCGGGGCCCACGAACGAAGATGCGGCAACCTCCGCTCCAAGCGCGCGCGCTGTGGATGTGATGACAGCGGAAGTAGAAACCAGACCCATTGCGCCGTCGTTATCTTTGGTGGGGAATGTCAAAGCCCACCAACAGATTAATATCGAATCGGAAGTGTCGGCGCGCATTGAAACTGTTCACGTTAAGCCGGGCGAAACCGTGCAAAAAGGGGCGCCGTTGGTAACCTTTAATCGCGCCAAAGCTCAAGCCGCGGTGCTGGAAGCGTCGGCTTACCTCAATGACGAGCAGCGCAAGCTAAAAGAGTATACCAAGCTGGCGCAGCGTGGTGCGTTAACGCAAACCGAGTTGGATGCACAGCAAGCGAGTGTCAATATCGCCAAGGCGCGTTTGCAATCGGCGCAATCTGATTTAGATGATCACCGTTTAATTGCGCCTTTTTCGGGGCGCATTGGTTTGTTTGATTTAAGTGTCGGGCAGCGCGTCGATGTGGGCGAATCGCTCTTTAGTCTCGATAATCTTTCGCAGATGAACCTCGATATTCAAGTACCAGAACAATATATCGGGTTGCTGTACACCAATATGCCAGTGGCGGTCACGTCGCAAGCCTATCCCGATGAGGCCTTTACCGGCACGGTGAGTGTGGTGGACTCTCGGGTGGATAAAGACGCGTTATCGGTCAGTGTTCGCGTCGCGCTAGATAATCCTGAACGCCAATTGCAGCCCGGTATGCTGATGGAGGCGAAACTGACTTTGCCTGAGCAATACGCGGTGATAGTGCCCGTGCAAGCTCTGCAATATTCCGGTACGCGACGTTATGTTTTCCGGATTGATGATGAAGGCATTGCTCATCGCACTGAAATTACGCTCGGCGCGCGGATTGACAACCAAGTGGTGGTGAGTAAAGGACTCGAGCCGGGTCAGCACATTGTGGTGCAAGGTTTAGTGAACATGCGTGATGGGGCGCAAGTCTCTGTATTAAATGCGGAAGCGCGTAAAAACCAAGCTGATGATAAAAGCCGTGTGACTGAGACCGCGTCTGAGACGGAGGCTAGCTAATGTGGTTGTCTGATGTCTCGGTAAAACGGCCAGTGATGGCAATAGTATTGAGCTTGCTGTTATGTGTCTTTGGGGCGGTCTCTTTCTCGACCTTGTCTGTACGTGAGATGCCTGATATTGATAGCCCGGTGGTGAGTATCTACACCGGCTATTCCGGCGCTTCGGCGAGCATTATGGAAAGCCAAGTCACGCAATTGATTGAAGATGAGCTCTCCGGCATTAGCGGCATTGAAGAGATTACCTCGGTCAGTCGTAATGGCTCATCACGGATCACGGTGGAGTTTAAGCTCGATCATCCGCTGACCGAAGGGGTGAGTGATGTGCGTGATGCCGTGGCACGCGCACAAGGAGGACTGCCCGATGATGCCAATGACCCGATTGTGTACAAAGACAACGGCACCGGCGAAGCGGCGGTTTATATCAACCTGGCCTCGTCAGAAATGGACCGCAACCAACTGACGGAATATGCCCAACGTACTCTCGAAGACAGATTTAGTTTGATCTCAGGCGTGAGCTCGGTCGATTTATACGGCGCGCTGTATAAAGTGATGTATGTGAAACTGAATCCGACCCAAATGGCGGGGCACGGTGTTACCACTCAAGATATTCTTGATGCATTGCGGGATGAAAACTTAGAAAGTCCGGGCGGGGAAATCCGCAATGACGTGATGACCATGCCAGTGCGTAGCGATCGGTTATACCGTGATGCGGAGGACTTCAAACAACTGGTGGTGCGCACTACGGCGAACGGCACTGCGATTTATCTGTCGGATGTGGCGGAGGTGGCAATTGGCTCACGGAACGAAGATGCCACCTACAAAAACAATGGTATCAATAATTTAAGTTTGGCGCTGATCCCACAATCCGATGCCAACCCGCTCGACATATCCGCACGGGCACATAAGCTTGTCGATGAAATGCAGGCCTTCCTGCCCGAAGGCACGCGCCTTTGGGTCGATTACGATACCACGGTATTTATTGATCGCTCGATTGAAGAGGTGTACAGCACCCTGTTTATCACTGGGGCGTTGGTGGTGTTAGTGCTGTATATTTTTATTGGCCAAGCGCGCGCCACCTTGATCCCAGCAGTGACCGTGCCTGTGTCCTTGATATCCGCCTTTATCGTTGCCTCGGCGATGGGCTTTTCCATCAACCTGCTGACTTTAATGGCGCTCATTCTCGCGATTGGTCTGGTGGTGGATGATGCCATTGTGGTGGTCGAAAATATCTTCCACCACTTACAGCAAGGCGATCCACCTTTGGTGGCCGCTTACCGTGGCGCACGGGAGGTGGGTTTTGCGGTGATTGCCACCACGGCGGTGTTGGTGATGGTGTTCCTCCCCATTACCTACATGGATGGCATGATCGGTAAGCTGTTCACCGAGTTTGCCGTGATGCTTGCCGTCACTGTGCTCTGTTCGTCCCTCATTGCGTTAACGCTCACGCCGGTGCTTGGCAGTAAATTGCTACGCTTAAATGTAACATCCAGTCCTGTGAACCGCGTGATCACCCGTGGGTTTGATGTGCTTGAAAGTTACTATCGCCGAGTGCTGGCACATGTCCTGCGTTGGCGTTGGATGGCACCTGTGGTTATCTTGCTCTGTATTGGCGGCAGTGGCGTGCTGATGCAGCACTTACCGTCGCAATTAGTGCCACAAGAAGATCGCGGGGTGCTGCTGGCGTTTGTCCGTGGTGCGGAAGGCACGGCGTACAACCGTATGGTGGGCAACATTGAGCAAATTGAGCAGCGCTTAATGCCCTTGGTCGAGGCGGGGACCTTGAGCTCGGTCAGCGTACAGACACCGGCGTTTGGCGGTCGAGCGGGAGATCAAACGGGCTTTGTGATCATGCTATTGCCGGATTGGGATGAGCGTGATCGCTCTGCACAGGATATCTTGGCGGAAGTCCGTCAGGTGTTAAATGGTGTGCCAGACGTGCAAGTGTTCCCGTTTGCGCCTGGCTTTGGTGGGGGGAGTTCAGAGCCCGTGCAGTTTGTATTGAGTGGCCCAGACTATCCTGAGCTTCACCGCTGGGCGGAAAAACTGGGCGAAATGGGTCGTGAGGCGGGCATGATTGATAGCCCAGATTATGACTACAACCAAACTACCCCTGAGCTAGTGGTTAAAGTGGATCGTCGTCGCGCCTCTGAACTCGGCATTTCGGTGCGGGATGTGTCCGATACGTTAGAGGTGATGCTTGGCGGCCGTGCCCAGACCAGTTATGTGGATCGCGGTGAAGAGTACGATGTATATGTGCGCGGCGATGAAAAGGCCTTTAGCAGTAAAGGCGATCTCAGTCGTATTTATATGCGCAGTCGTAGCGGTAAGTTGGTTTCGCTCGATGCGGTAACCACGGTGGAGGAAACAGCGTCCGCGCAGCGTTTAAACCATACCAACAAGCAAAAATCGATCACCTTATCGGCGCATTTAGGCGAGGGAGTGACGCTGGGCCAAGCACTGGATTATCTGGATAGGGTCGCGGCTGAGAATCTACCGGCCGATATCTCGGTGGGCTATTCAGGGGAGTCGAAAGATTTTCGTGAAAACCAAACCAGTGTGCTGGTGGTGTTCGGTTTAGCGCTCTTGGTTTCGTACTTGGTGTTAGCGGCGCAATTTGAAAGCTTTATCAACCCCTTGGTGGTGATGTTGACGGTGCCCATGGGAATGCTAGGCGGCTTTTTAGGCCTGTGGTTGACTAACCAAGGGATCAATATCTACAGCCAAATTGGTTTGATCATGCTGATTGGGATGGTGACCAAAAACGGTATCTTGATCGTGGAGTTTGCCAACCAATTGCGTGACCGCGGCATTGCATTTGAAAAAGCGATTATCGATGCGTCAGTCCGTCGCTTGCGACCGATTTTGATGACGGCGTTTACCACCTTGGCAGGGATGATCCCACTGATCCTCTCCACTGGCGCGGGGGCTGAAAGTCGTATCGCGGTTGGGACGGTGATCTTCACCGGCATGGCCTTTGCGACTTTTGTCACCTTGCTGGTGATCCCGGCGATGTATCGTCTGCTCTCTATTCATACTCACTCGCCGGAGTATGTGGCGCAGCAGTTGGATAAAGCGCTCGCGGTGGAAACTGTGCATCGGGCCAGTCATGGTGAGTTTGATACCCACCCGCATGATGAGCCGCATAAATAACCGCTGTTGTATTCTCGATACAAAAACCGCCTTTTCATAGTGAGGCGGTTTTTTATTTCTTGTCGCTGCCTGAGAGTGCCCGCTATTAGGCGTTTTCGGCTTGTTTGCGTCGCAGTGCGGCTTGTACGTCCGCTTGATTGGCCAGATAGTCATCTAAGCCACGCTGACGCAAGTGACAGGCTGGACACTCGCCACAGCCAGTGCCTTTAATGCCGTTATAACAGGTTAGGGTGTGGTCGCGTACAAAATCGAGGGCGTGATACTGGTCGGCCAGTGCCCACGTTTCAGCTTTATTCAGCCACATCAATGGTGTGACTAAGGCGAGTTTTCTGTCCATGCCGCGCTCAAGAGCCTGCTGCATTGATTGAATAAAATCGTTACGACAATCTGGGTAGCCAGAAAAGTCGGTTTCGCAGACACCGGTGATCACCGCCTCAGCGCCAATTTGATAGGCGTAAATGCCTGCCAAAGTCAAAAACAAGATATTACGACCCGGCACAAAGGAATTGGGCAGGCCGTTTTCGTTCAGTGCATTGGAAACAGGAATATTGTCGCGTGTGAGCGAGCTAATCGCCAATTCATTGAGCAAACCAACATCCAGTACCTTGTGCGCACTGACTTTGCGGTTTGCAGCAATCTCACGGGCAACATCAATTTCTTGCTTGTGGCGCTGGTTATAGTCGAAAGTGAGGCAATGCACTTCGTCGTACTCTGCCTGCGCTTGAATCAAACAGGTAGTTGAATCCTGTCCTCCGCTAAATACCACAACGGCTTTTTTCATCGGTTTGTCCTTTGGCGGTGCTACTTACCCAGTGTTACACAGAGCACGGATGGTACCCCTGTGCGGTATCGACAGCAAGCCAGACGCGATGATCTGAGTGTTGCGTTATCACAAACAAACCCCCTGTTCCTGTGAGTATCAAGTGCTACAGTAATGGTATTTAGATGTCACGATCGATCGAGCGATGAAAGTAGAACGAGTAACTACCTTATTAAATGTGGATGATTACGAATTAATGCAGAGCCGTCTTGCTCTCTTAGAAGGGATCGCGCGTGGCGAGCGCGCCATTACCGAAGAGAAGCTTTTTAGTCATCATGATGCCAAGGAACAAATGTCCCAATGGCTCAACGGCTGACTGCGCGTCAGGCAACGCGCAGTGCTTGTCTCTATGCTTACTATTTCGTCACAAAGGCTTTTAACCCTTCGAGCGTCTCGGCTGGGATAGGGCAGCTTTTACCGGTTTTAAAATCGCAATAGACAATCAAGGCCTCGCCCTCGGCCACACAGCGTTCTTGATTGTGACTGTAGATTTCATACTTCATCGCATAGCGCTTTTCTTGAATATCCTCGACCCAAGCGACGGTGGTGATGGTATCTGGATACACCAAAGGGGCGCGATAATCGCAGCGGGTTGAGGCGACCACGGGGCCTACATGCAGCCGTTTGGCTAGCTCGAATACTTCCAGCTTTTCAAGCATCACCACACGTACATCTTCAAAATAGCGAAAGTACACGGTGTTATTGATGTGTTGCAGGGCATCCATGTCGTTCCAGACAATCGCCTGCGTATGAGAGAGCGGGTAGTTTTCTACTGGGATATTTGCCACAAGACAATCCTCCTTAATTGTGTGTCTTGATTGCACACCAAGCACAATGACAAGACAAGCCGCGCAAAGGTAAATACGGAGCTTGGTCTAACAATTACGCAACAAAATACATGAGGCGACAAAGTGGTTATCAAGAGTGTGGCGCTAATTGGTTAATGTGGCAGCAATCAGACTCTGGTATGATACGCCCCCTTTTTTGGCCGTGCTTGGGCGCGGCATGATTTACTTTTGCTGTGGATACGACTTTGACTGATATCGCTTTTTCCTCGCTCGCGTTACCTGCTGATTTAATCGATAACTTGGCAACCTTGGGTTATACGCAGATGACGCCCATTCAGGCGCAGAGCTTACCGTCTGTGCTCAGTGGCAAAGACATTATCGCCCAAGCTAAAACTGGCTCGGGGAAAACGGCGGCATTTAGCTTAGGTGTGTTAGCCAAACTGAACGTAAAACGCTTTCGCGTGCAATCTTTGGTGCTGTGTCCAACCCGTGAGCTGGCCGAGCAAGTGGCGGTTGAGATGCGTAAGTTGGCGCGTGGTCGCCATAATGTCAAAGTGCTGACGCTGTGTGGTGGTGTATCGATTGGCCCACAAATTGGCTCATTGGAGCATGGTGCACACATTATTGTCGGCACTCCGGGGCGCGTGGATGACCATTTACGTAAGGGCACCTTGCGTCTCGATGACGTTGAGACGTTGGTGTTGGATGAAGCCGACCAGATGCTGGATATGGGCTTCCAAGATACCTTGGATGCTATCATTGCGCGTGTTCCTGCTCATCGCCAAACCTTGTTATTCAGCGCTACCTTCCCGCGCTCGATCAATGCGATTGCCCAGCGAGTGTTGAGCCACCCTGTCTCCGTTAAAGTGGATGAGGTGCAAACGCAAAGTACAATCTCGCAACACGTTTATAAAGTTGATGACAACAAGCAGCGTTATCAAGCGTTAAAGCTACTGTTATTACACTTTCAGCCGCAAAGTTGTGTGGTGTTTTGTACAACCAAAGCTCAAACCCAACAAGTTTGCGATAACCTAGAAGATGATGGTTTTAGCGCCGTTGCCTTGCATGGCGATATTGAACAGCGTGGCCGTGAGCGCACCTTGGTAAAATTTGCCAACAAAAGTGCGTCTGTGCTGGTGGCCACTGATGTGGCTGCGCGCGGCTTAGACATTGATGACATGGATATGGTGATCAACTATCAACTCGCCCACGATCCGCAAACTCATGTACACCGCGTCGGCCGTACCGGTCGCGCTGGCAAAAAAGGGGTGGCGTGTTCGCTATATAACGATGCCGAGCACTATAAGCTGGCGATGATTGGCGATCAGTATGACCGCGATTTTCTCCCTGAAGCCCTGCCGTCGCAAGATTTGCTCGGCACCGTGCCCTATCAGCCTGAGATGGCAACCTTGATGATTGACTCAGGTAAAAAACAAAAAGTACGCGCGGGTGATATTTTGGGCGCGCTGACGGGCCAAGCGGGCATTGACGGTAAGCAGGTGGGTAAAATCAATGTACTCGACAATGTGGCGTTTATTGCTGTGTCCCAATCCTGCGTTAAAGCCGCGTTGCGTAAGCTCAATGATGGAAAAGTTAAAGGACGCACTATCCGCGCCCGCCGGATTTAGTTTGTAAGAACGCATCAAAGACATAACCAAGGAATAAGCATGACGAACAAGGATGTTGTTCTCGCGTTTTGGGAAGCCATGCAACGAAATGACTTCTCAAAAGCGAGTGAGTATTTCAGTGATGACTATCAATGCTTCTGGCCTCAGTCAGGAGAATTGATCGTTGGGCGCGATGACTTTGTCGCACTAAACACGGCCTATCCTGCAAATGGTCTATGGCAATTCTCTGTTTACTCTTGCGTCGCTGAAGGCGATAGGGTGGTGACAGATGTTGGAGTGACTGATGGTGTCGTGAACGATCGAGTCATCACTTTTCATACACTGAAGGCTGGTCGTATCGCGTATCAACAAGAGTTTTGGCCTGACGACATGCCAGCACCTGAATGGCGATCCAATTGGGGGAGGCGTGTTGGCAATGGTCTGAATCTTTCTAAGCACGGATCGCAATCGCGATAAGAAGGGCATCACTTGCGGAGTCCCTACGTTAATCTACTCTATTTCAATCGCTTAATGATAAGCGCTGCATCATACCCCATTGGTATTGTGCGTGTTGGCATGGAGTCATAGATGAAAAAATATTTTGAGAACTTAGCCAAAGCTTTGCTCGGCCAGCCATTTGGTAGCCTTAGTTCGGGAGAACAGAAAGTCATTGAAAGCATTGCCAATAACACGGCAGTGTCTGAGAACGTCAACAAGTCCTTCCACGAAAGTCTGACCACTGGGCAAATGGTGGCGGACAAAATTGCCTCATTTGGTGGCTCTTGGTCATTTATCGGGCTTTTCTTCGCATTCATCATTGGCTGGATTGTCGTGAATACGGTTTGGTTAGTGGGAGACGCGTCATTCGATCCCTATCCCTTTATTTTGCTGAACCTTGGGTTATCCAGTCTGGCGGCTTTCCAAGCGCCGATCATCATGATGTCGCAAAACCGCCAAGCGGCAAAAGATAGGATGGAGCAAAAAGCCACCTACGAAATCAATCTAAAACTCGAGCTTGAACTAATGCGCCTGCACGACAAGTTTGATGCCCTGCAGGCCGATGTCCGTCGAGGCGAGCCAGAATAATTCACTCGCCTTTTCGTGAAACCCAGTTAGAGACGATGGCGTGTTACCCCAACAAGGTCTGCAAATCATGGGTCGCTTGGTCGAGATCCCCAATGTGCTCGCGTACCCAATCAGGGTTGTAATAGGTGTCTAGGTAGCGCTCGCCGCTGTCACACAGCAAGGTGACAATAGAGCCTTTCTCGCCGTTGGCGCGCATTTCATTGGCCAGCATCAAAACGCCGTACAGGTTGGTACCGGTGGACGCGCCGGCTTTGCGGCCAAGCTGGCTTTCTAGCCAATGAATGGTGGCGATACTGTGGGTATCCGGCACTGTGGTCATTCTATCAATCACGCCGGGAATAAAGCTGGGCTCGACACGTGGTCGTCCAATCCCTTCAATGCGGCTGCTTTTATCGGTGGTCAGTGCACTGTCGCCGGTGAGGTAATAATCGTGAAACACCGAGTGCTCAGCATCGGCCACCATCAGCTGAGTCGGTTGGCAACGATAACGAATGTAGCGGCCAATGGTTGCTGAGGTGCCACCGGTGCCAGGACTCATCACAATCCAGCGAGGGATAGGGAAGCGCTCGTACTGCATTTGATCAAAAATGCGGTTGGCAATGTTGTTATTGCTACGCCAGTCGGTCGCTCGCTCGGCATAGGTAAATTGGTCCATGTAATGGCCATTGAGCTCTTTAGCAAGGCGGCGAGACTCGGCATAGATCTGATCTGACCGCTCGACAAAGTGCGCTTCACCGCCATAAAAACGGATTTGCTCAATCTTCTTACACGCGGTGTTTTTGGGCACCACGGCAATAAAACGTAAGCCAAGCAGACGGGCAAAATACGCTTCAGAAATGGCAGTACTGCCTGATGAGCTTTCAATGATGGTGGTGTGCTCATCAATCCAACCATTACACAAGCCGTACAAAAATAAAGAACGCGCCAAGCGGTGCTTCAAGCTACCGGTCGGGTGGGTGCTCTCGTCTTTTAAATAGATATCAATGTCCGTAAAGCTAGGGAGATCGAGTTTAATTAAATGAGTATCTGCAGAGCGTTTAAAGTCGGCTTCAATCAGGCGAATCGCGTTACCGACCCAAGTATGGCAAGGATGTGAGGTTGTCATCATGCGTCTCCGAATACGTAATTAGCACCAGTTTACGTAAAGAGTGGGATAAAAACCTTGCTATTTTTGCTCTATAATGACGCCAAAAGAGAAAAATGAACTCCTACATAACAATTAATGGAAATAAATTTTCATGACTGTCACTTTAGATGAGATAGATCGCACGTTACTCGCGGCGCTGCAGGAAGATGCCAACTGGTCTGTGTCCGCGCTGGCAGAACGGGTGAATTTAACCACGACCCCCTGTTGGAAGCGGCTGAAACGGCTGGAATCACAAGGGGTGATCCGCGGGCGGGTGGCATTGCTTGACCCCGAAACCGTTGGCCTCGCATTTACCGCCTTCGTCCATATCAAAACCAATGATCACAGTGAGCAGTGGTACAAGACTTTTACCAAGGTGGTAACCGAGTTCCCTGAGGTGATGGAATTCTACCGCATGGCAGGCGAGTATGATTACATGATGAAGGTGCAGGTAGCTGATATGACTCGATTTGATCATTTTTATAAAAAGCTGGTCAATTCTGTGCCAAGTCTGAATAATGTGACATCAACATTCGCCATGGAAGCGCTTAAGTACACCACCGCCTTACCGATCCGATAGGTCGTTCTGATGATAAAAAGGCGGGGATAAAAAGGAGACCTCATGAAGGTGTTTTGGCAGTTAGGCTGGTTTTTTAAACGTGAATGGCGTCGTTATGTCGGCGCCATGATTATTTTGGTATTTGTCTCTGTCTTCGAGCTCATTCCACCGCTGGCTGTGGGCCATGTGGTTGATGGCGTGGTCGCGGGCGAGATTTCGACTGAGCTACTGATGTGGCTACTCGCGGGTATGCTGGCCATTTGGGTGGTGGTGTATGTGCTACGCATTGTGTGGCGAGTCTGGCTATTTGGTGCCGCGGCCGAGCTGGGTACTGTGCTGCGCAACCGGCTTTATGATCATTTTACTCGCCAATCCCCGCATTTTTTCCGTCGCTACCCGAGTGGCGATATCATGGCGCGCTCTACCAATGATGTGAAAGCGGTGGTAATGACTGCCGGTGAAGGGGTTCTGACCGCGGGGGATTCCATTATCACAGGCGCGGCCGTGCTCATTGTGATGGTAAGCCAAATCAGCTGGCAGCTGACGCTTTTAGCGCTGCTACCGATGCCGGTGATGGCGGTGCTGGTCAATCGCTTTGGCCGTCGTTTGCACCATACCTTCACCGAATCACAAGCAGCATTTTCTGAGCTGTCAGAGGTGAGTCAGTCCTCACTGTCAGCAGTGCGTATGGTACGTGCATTCGGCTTAGAGCAGCATCAAATGAATCAGTTTAATCAAGTCGCCGATCGCACTGGGGAGAAAAACCTCGCGGTGGCGCGGGTTGATGCGCTGTTTTCGCCGGTGATCCAAGGCACCATTGGCGCCTCGTTTTTCCTAACCGTCTCTGGCGGCGGCTACTTGGTCGCCACTGGTGAGATTTCGCTTGGGGATCTTACCGCGTTTACCTTGTATCAAGGCTTGATGATTTGGCCGATGCTCGCGGTGGCGTGGCTATTTAATATTATTGAGCGTGGGCGCGCCGCTTGGACGCGGATTGATGCGTTGCTACAAGAGCAGCCGGACATTGTTGGCGGTGACACGCCGCTGCCTGACACCATGCAGCCGTTGACGCTGGCCATTGAGCAGTTTAAGTGGCAACCGGATGACAGTTTTGCCCTTAAAGATATCCATGTGACGCTTCCGCCTGGAGCCATGTTGGGGATTGCCGGCCCAGTCGGCAGTGGCAAATCAACCTTATTGCAATTGCTACTTCATCTGACCCAGCTTGAAAAGGGCGATATTCGCTATGGTGATGTGTCGATAGCGGAAGCTGATTTGTCGTCATGGCGACAACGTTTCGCGGTGGTGACGCAAACGCCGTTTTTGTTTTCGCGCTCGATTGCGGAAAACATCGCCCTGGGTCGTCCGGATGCGACCCAAGCGGAAATCGAGCAGGCGGCGGCACTTGCTTGCATCGATGAAGACATTCGTCAGCTGCCGCACGGGTATGAAACTGCGGTGGGTGAAAAAGGGATCACCTTATCTGGCGGTCAAAAGCAGCGTATTTCGATTGCTCGCGCCTTGTTGGTGGAAGCGGAGTGTTTGATTTTGGATGATGCCTTGTCGGCGGTTGATGGCGACACCGAGCACCGCATTTTGCAGAACCTGCAACAGCATCAGCATACTCGTACCACGATAGTGATAGCCCACCGCTTATCGGCACTCGAAAATGCCGATGAAATTGTGGTGCTCAGTCATGGGCAAATCCGAGAGCGTGGCCAGCATCGCCAATTGATTCAACAGCCAGGATGGTATCAAGAAATGCACCAATATCAGCAGCTGGAAGCGGCATTGGAAGCCGATGAGGAGCCGCGCCATGACTAAGCGAGAGATCTTATTTCGATTGCTAAGCTACATGCGCCGCGACAGGCGTCAATTTGTGATTGCCACGATTTTCTTGCTGGTGGCGGCGGTGGCGGAAGTGACGGGCCCTTATTTGGTGCAAATCTTTCTCGATAATTATGTCGCCAAAGACCATTATCCGGCGATGATCATGTGGGCACTGGCAGTCGGTTATATCGTATCGACCATTGTTTCCGCCGGCTTTCAGTATCAGTACGAGCTGCGTTTTAACACCATGGCGGTGGCCATCATTCAACGCATCCGTAAAGCGGTGTTCGCCAACGTGATTAAACAGCCTCTGTCAGCCTTTGATTATGTGCCGATGGGACGAATTGTATCGCGCTTGACCAATGACACCGAGTCGTTGAAAGAGCTGTATGTGTCGGTGCTTTCAACCTTTTTACGCAACATTGCGCTGATTGGGGTGATGCTGGTGGCGATGCTGATGCTCAGTGTGCAACTGACAATGGTGGTGCTGGTACTACTGCCTTGTGTGGTACTGGTGATGGCGCGCTATCAAAAACGCTCAGCGCCTGCGTATCGTCGAGCCCGAGATCGGCTAGCAGATATCAACGGGGTGATGAATGAATCTGTGCTCGGCATGAATTTGATCCAGCTAATGCAGCAAGAACGGGCGTTCTCCTCGCGATTCAGTGATATGACTGCGGATCACTTGGATGCCATGGTCACCATTCAGCGCCTTAACGGGATCTATCTCCGCCCTTTGATTGATTTATTGGCGGGGGCCGCCTTGCTGTCTTTGGTGGCTATCTTCGGTTTTAGCGGCACAGCAGTGATTGGTGTTGGGGTGCTGTACGCCTTTTTAAGCTATTTGGGGCGGATCACCGAGCCATTAATTGAAATGATGCAGCAACTGTCACTGCTTCAGCAGGCTATCTCGGCCGGTGAGCGGCTTTTCGAAATGATGGATACGCCGCCTGAGCAATATGGTCATGACACCACGCCGATCCCTGATGGTGCCATTGCACTGCAGAATGTATCGTTTTCCTATGATGGTGAAACACCGGTATTGTCCGACGTGAATGTAGACGTCCCTGCCGGCGGTTTTCTAGCGTTGGTCGGTCATACGGGCAGCGGTAAATCAACCTTGGCGTCGCTACTGATGGGATTTTATCGCGCAGGCGAGGGGACGCTGACGCTGGGTGGATTACCAATTGAAAGCTTGAGTCATCAAAGCTTGCGTGAAGGCGTTGCCATGGTGCAACAAGATCCGCACATGTTGACGGGGAGCTTGCGAGAAAACATCGCGCTGGGACAGACACTGGACGATGAAAAAATTTGGCATGCCCTCGAGCAAGTGGCGTTGGCAGATTACGTGAAAGGATTGCCAGCGGGGCTGGATACCTTACTTGGCGAGGGCGGAATGACCTTTTCTGCCGGTCAGCGCCAGTTGTTGGCTCTGGCGCGCGTGTTAGTGCGTCAGCCTAAAATTCTGATCCTTGATGAAGCCACCGCCAATATCGACTCTGGCACCGAAGAGCTTGTACAACAGGCGCTGAACAGGTTACGTCAACAGATGACAGTGGTGGTGATTGCGCACCGCTTATCGACCATTGCCGAGGCCGATAACATCCTCGTCTTGCATCGTGGCCGCGTGATTGAGCAAGGGCGTCATCAAAGCCTGCTGCGTCAGCAAGGCCGCTACTGGCAGATGTATCAACTTCAGCAAGCTAGCGCGCATTTAGCCGCATTAGAGGAAGAGGCGCAGGTGTAGCGGTTCAGTCATGGGTGAAACAGATAAAAAGGGGCGCAATGCCCCTTTTTTGTGCTGCTCAGACTCGCTCACGCTTGAGACGCTGATGGTTAGGAGAGCTTACGCATCAAGCCTTCTTGGGTGGCTGAGGCGATAAGATCGCCTTGCTGATTGAAAAGTTCGCCGCGTACAAAGCCACGCGCGCCACTGGCGGAGGGGCTTTCAATCGCAAACAACAGCCACTCATCCATTCTAAACGGGCGGTGGAACCACATGGAGTGATCAATGGTGGCCACTTTCATGCCCGGCGTAAGCAGCGTCACTGCATGAGGCTGCAACGCCGTGACCAAAAAGCCCCAATCGGCGGCATAGCCGAGTAAATACTGATGGACATGAAAATCGTCCCCCACTTCACCATTGGCGCGGATCCACAGATATTGCTTAGCGGGCGCGGCATGGGGGTTAAGTGGGTTGATTACCGTGGCAGGTCGCACTTCAATCGGCTTGTCGCCCCCAAAGGCTTTGACCACGTTAGGCGGTAGTTTGTGGGCAATATCATTGACAAGTGACTGCTCAGAGCGCAAGGTCTCGGGCGCTGGCACGTCGGTCGGCATGGTGTTTTGATGCTCAAAGCTTTCTTCCTCTTCTTGATAAGACGCCGTCAAATAGAAGATAGGTTTGCCGTTTTGCACCGCTTTTATCCGTCGCGTACTGAAACTTTTTCCGTCTCTGAGTATCTCAACGTCGTAGATGATCGGCTGCTCAGGATCGCCTGGGCGCAGAAAATAACTGTGGAATGAATGCAAGAAGCGATCAGGGTCGACCGAGGTTTTAGAGGCTGATAGGGCCTGCCCAATGACCTGTCCACCATACACCTGTGGCAGTCCAAGGTTTTCACTTTGACCTCGGTAAAGGCCAGTATCTAACCGCTCAAGCTGCAGTAATTGTAAGAGTTCTGTCAGTGGTTGGCTCATAAGTCCTTGATACGTGCTATGCTTCCAGTGTTATTGATCAAGCTATCATAACCTTAGCGTTTTTGCCGCATTCAAACGCGTACCAGTGAGGATTCTTTAATGAAGAAACTATCGTTTCTGTTGTTCGCCTTATTCACTGCCCTAGTGTTTACTGCCTGTTCAGGGAATAGTCAACCTAATGATTTAGCGAGTGTTTCTGGCACTTTAGTGTATCGTGAGCGACTTGCTTTACCTGAGAATGCCAGCGTCACGGTCCGTTTGGTAGAAATGAAAAAAATGGGTTCACCCGGTAAAGAGATTAGCCGACAATCATTCGTAACCGAAGGCCAGCAAGTGCCTATTCACTTTTCACTGAATTACGATCCGAGCCAAATTTCTCCAACACACACATACGTCGTCACGGCACAAATTGATGTGAACGAACGCCCGCTGTTTATCACCAATACCATCAATAAGGTGATCACGGATACGAATCATACCTTTGATCCCACCCTGACACTGGTGCGAGTCGGCAACTAATCACTACACTGAGAAGCGTGAGTGGAGCACAAGGAGTGTGCATGCGGATCTCTTCTTTGCTTTGGCCTGCGTTGCTTGTCGCCATTGCAGCGGCAGCCAGTTTGGTCTCCGGTTTTTCGTTATCCAGTTGGGCGATTTTCGTCCCGGCTGTTTTTTTCTTTTACCCCGAGACACTCACGAGTTGGTTACTTGTGTTGGCGATGGGGGCGTTTGCCTATGCCATGCCCCAGCTGCCTGCATTGCTCAGTGCAACCAGTTTACTGATGCTGCCCGCCTTGTCATTGTTGATGAACCCCTTGCGGCATCTACATGTCAAACTATTGCTGGGCTCAGTGATGATTGCGATGCTGACTGGTATTATGGCGCTGCAATCGGAGGCAAAACTCGCCGGTTCACCTTGGGTATTCACTGTCTTGCTGCTGGGATTAGTCGTGGCATGGGGCGCGCTACAGCAATGGTGCTTGTACATGCCACCTCGGCAAAGTGCATGGCTTTTGCTACCAGTGCTTGCCGTGCTGCTTGGTTGGCCGACTGCGCTTTGGTGTGTTTCTGTTGTGGCGGTGATCTGGTTATTGCAGTGGATAGGGCTGACGCCAAGGTTTGCTTCCTCGCGTCCCATCGCTTTACATGTATTACCTTGCGTTCCTTTTTTGGTGATCACGTTAGTGACACCCTCACAACTTACCATGTCGCTTTTGGTCGCGTGGGCAACGATGCTAGCGGCAATTTGGATCGGGGAATACTTGTTTTTGGAAGAGCCGGACGACTGACTGGGTGGATATTGCTCATAAGATCAACAGTTAAGCGGCGAAGCTATCAATCCTCCTTGCATTGCATCCAGCCATGCCACATAATGCCCCGCAGTTAAGCAAGCTTAACGACATATCGATGGAGGCCTCCTTGGTTCTCCCGCAACACTATCTTGTGTACTGGGTCAGGTCCGGAAGGAAGCAGCCCGCGCTTGGGACGTGTGTGCCGGGATGCAGCTGGGGAGGCCTCCGCCCTTTCTGCTCTTCGCTTTTCTCTTATTCTTCGTCGCGTACCCTTCAATCCATTTATGCGATACGCTTCATTGATAACGTTGATGTTGACACTCGGGTGACACAGCCCCTTACCGCTTAGCTATGATTTAATCATTAGTCGCAATGATAGGTCTGGGGAGAATCGATTGGGTTTTCGAGCGTTAGCCGCGTTACTGTTCGCTTTACTAAGCAGTCAAGTGGCGGCCAGTGAGCTACAAACGCAACTCAAGGGCTTTTATGATGAAGCGTGGCAGGCCGGTCATTTGGTGGTGGCTCAGCCTTCGCTCAATGCGTACTCGCAAAACCTGCTGCAAAGCCAAGCACAGTACCCCGATTTTACGCATTTTAACTGGCAAGATCTGGTTGCATTGCATCAGGTGACGCAGCGGTGTCAAGCCAATCCCCGCATTGTCGATCCCCAGTTATTGATTGCGCAGCGCTTTGAACTTGCTTTGTGCAACGGTCAGTCATTACCGCCAGCATGGTTTGTGGAAAATCCGTTATTGCACCCAGCGGGAGGCAGCTATGCGGACCGTTATCTTGCCGCCTATCCGATGACATCACCACCATCTGACATTCTCCAACGGCTGACTCTCGATAACCCACAGCACCCCCTACATCAATCATTGAGTGACCTGAGTGCGCAAGGGCGTGACGCGTTACTGAGTGGCTATCGTGCCTATCTAGATAATCACCAGCTGTGGTTGAATGGCGAATTGGGGTGGAAGGTATTGCCTCAATCTGTGTGGTCGCCGATTGCAGAACATTATCGACTCAGTTTGTCGACCGAGTCGACTGGCTGTGACTATCGCTATGGCAATATTTGCAACCAACTCCATCCGGCTTATCAAGGTGTATTTACCGCGATACTCGTGCTGGTCTGTATTGCTCTAGTCATCGGGCTTGCGCGTAGTGTGTATGATCGTTATCAACAGCGTCGTGAACGACAGTTTATACTTCAACTGCTAACGCATGAGTTACGCACGCCGATTGCCAGCTTGGGGTTAACCGTCGAAATGCTGCGTAACCAATTCGATCAACTTAGCGAAGATGCGCAAGATGTATTGTGGCGACTGTTGGCTGATCATCAAAGGTTGAGTCAATTGACTGAAACCAGTAAAGGTTATCTGAGTACGGATAAGAGTGAACAGTTTAAGACGCAAACGGCATCGCTGTCTGATTGGCTCGATCACGTATGTGACCCCTTTGATATTGACTATACCCTCGAGGACGATCGCACGCTGACGCTACCCTTCTATTGGTTATCGATTTGCTTGGAAAACTTGATTAAAAACGCGCACCAACATGGTGGGGAAACCGTATGGATTCGTGTGTGTGTGGGAAAACGTGTCCGTGTTTGTGTCTACGATGATGGTGTGTTTCCGTCATGGTGGCAGCGATTATGGCGGCGCTGTCGGGCGCCAACCTCGGAACACAATATGGGCATTGGATTGTTTTTGGTGGCGCGTTTAATGCGTCAAATGGGCGGAAAGCTATTGATAAAACGGCACCCGACTTGCTGTATTTTGGAGTTACCCCAATGAGCCACGTGTTATTGATTGAAGACGATAAATTATTGGGTGAGGGCCTACGTCAGTTTTTAGAAACGCAAGGTTTCAACTGTACTTGGTTGATGGAAAGCGCAAAGGTTGAGAAGCATTGGTATCACGCGGACTTAGTGATTTTGGATCGCCAATTGGCAGATGGCGATAGCTTGGCGCATCTCCCTACTTGGCTGGCATTGAAAGCGTTACCTGTCATCGTGTTAACCGCCAAAATTGAGGTTGAACAACGGGTTGAAGGCTTAATGGCGGGCGCTAAAGACTATGTGGTCAAGCCATTTGCACATCAAGAGCTGTTGGCCCGCATTTATGCTCAGCTTCGTCCTTTGGGAGAGAGTCAACTGCTGTATGGCAGCATCAAGGTCGAGCCCGGTTCACGCGCGGTATACTGGCAAAATGAAGCGGTCACGCTAAAACCCAAAGAGTTTGATTTATTACTGTTGCTTTTACAAAACCAAGGTCGGGTGTTCCACCGCGAGGAGCTCCTTAATAAAATCTGGGGTTATCAAGCCTTTCCGACGACTCGAACCGTGGATAATCATGTCTTGCGTTTGCGGCAAAAACTCCCGGACCTTGCCATCGAGACTCACCGTGGGGTGGGGTATAGGTTGATAGCACAATGATGTGGCATCGTCTCGGTATCGTAGCCCTGTGGGGCTTGACTAGCATCAGCGCGCAGGCTGAGCAATCTTGGTTTACAGATACGCCCATGCGCGAGGCTTATCAGGCGTTGCTGGTCGAACAGCCCACATTGGCTTGGCAAGAGTTGATGTTTGCGCTGACGCAAGCGCCCGTTGACGAGTCGCATTGGGCGACACTAAAACATGCCATTATTAATCAAACTGATTGCGGACAGCGTTTGACCGAGCCTAATGGCAAAGGGATCCCTCATGGTTTGACCATCTCTTTTGTACGTCGCGCAGGGGCGTCGAGTCTGGGCTATGAAATCAAGCTCTCGGCGGAGCAGGTGGCAAACACAACGCGGGTCACGCTTATGGATCCGAGTGGGCAAATGGTGTTAAGCGCCACACTCACGGCGCAAGCCAGCTATCAAGAGATTGAGTCGGGTCAATTGTTTACCCAAGTGGATCCGGGCGTTTACGAACTCAAGCTAGGTAATCAGCATTACAGCTTAGTGATTTACGGACTCCCGCGTCGTCCTTGGGTACAACTCACCGGGCATCCTGATATGCAACTGGCGATTGATTTGCCGACAACGCCGCAAAACTGTGCCCCTGCCACGGCGTATTGGTTATGGCTGGACGATGCCTATCGTTGGGTGGATCAAGCGCCGATTTATGCCTCTGGACGAACCGCTGAGGGGGCATTACCCGTTAAGGTTGATTTGCCGACGTCTCCGCCTGCTACTGCAAGCCATTTGAGTGCAACCGTGAGTCACTTTGAATACCAAGGCGCGATCAAGGTGAGCTATGTTGAGCGATTGGCACTCCCCCTACCCAATGCTGTCGAGCGCACTGACGCAGTGAATAGCGAATAAAGAGACAGCGAGGTGACAAATAAGGGACGAGGTTGGCATTTAATAGCGCGCTGATATCAACAGGAGACATCGCGTGAACCTACCATCTTTTTATTGTTCTTGTGTTGCGTTGAGCTTGACGCTATTCAGCTTAACTCCCTACGCAGCGCCTCTTACTTTGATCCATCAAGAGACACACGTCACCATTGACCCGAGTGATCTCATGATGCGTTGGGACAGCGTACCCATTAACGACGCCAGTTTATCCGTAGATCAGCAGCCCCAGCAGGTGGTGAATATACGTCACCCATCGCCAAATCAAGTTAACTGGCGTTGGGAGCCAGCCAATATCGAGGTGTCTGCCACCTTGGATGACGCCTTGACCTTGTCTATGTCGTTGGATGAAAACGCCCGAGTGACGCGCCAGCATCCCGTTACATTGCGTTGGTTTGATTTGCCTGTCGAGGACACTCAGACCTTATTATTGCCGTTTAGCGAAGGGATGCGGGTGCCTACCGATCATTCGCAATGGATTGACTACTTGCAAGCCAGCCGAGATGGCGCGAATACCACGCAAGATTTAAAGATGCCGTTTTGGACGGCTCAGATAGGTCGCCAATATGTTAGCTACCATCTGGTTACCGCCACCAATAATCGACTGAGTTTTGCACGCAAACACGACAAACTTGCGATGGGCGCGGTTCATACCTTTACACCATTAAATCGCCACGACCCCTTTGTGGTAAGGGTTAAACTGGGTCAGCATCCATTGGATGGGGCTAAATGGTATCGCCACTGGCGGCAAGAGCAGCATCAAGCAACCTCATTGGCCCAAAAAGTGAAGCAAAACCCTGAAACGGCCAAACTAATTGGCGCGACCCATGTGTATCTATTTGGACGAGGGCCGCTTGCTCGAGATGATGTGAAGGATTGGTGGGGGCTGAAATATTGGGCGCTTAATGCGTCATCATTGCCGTTTGATGATGAGACCAAAGCGGCACTCGGGGAGCTTTCAAGTGAGCAGGGTTGGTTTAGCCAATATCATAAAAACACCTTGGTGAATGGCATTAATCGTGCGTTGGCAGAGACCTTTCCAGTGACAGCGCCCACGGAAAAAGACAATACCATTAAAAATCAGTACCAGGCCGCGCAGCAACGTAAAAAGTGGTTAGCGGCGCGCGCAGGACAGTACCTTAAACCGGCTGACCAGTGGGGGCAGGGGCTTTCCACTGAGATGATCGACAGCTTACAAAAAGCGGGTATCCGTAAATTATGGTTAGGCTTGGACAATTGGATGCCGGCGTTTTATCAGCCGCACGTCGTCGAGAAAGCCAAGCAAGCGGGCTATTTAATTGGTCCCTATGACTCTTACAATACCGCGATCCCACGTGGGGTGAACGATAGCTGGCTGACTGCACAATTACCGGATGCGATGCGCACATCGTGTGCGATTGAACAGCGCGATGGCAACTTGAAAAAAGGGTTCCGTGGCAACGGCTTCTATCTCAACCCTGCCTGTGATGCCGATTATGTCGCGCAGCGTGTCGCCGATATTATTAAATATGGACAGTTTAATAGTTTGTTCATTGATGTGGATGCGACGGCGATGGCGCGAGAAGATTATCGCCGTGATACGCGCGAAGTCGATATGCTCGCGGCGTTCAACCAACGGATGAAATCGATCGTAAATCGTCAAGCGGTGGTGTTGGGGTCGGAAGATGGCAATAGCTTGACCACGCAGGGCATCGCTTTTGCACATGGTTTAGAAACGATTGGTTTTGGATGGCGGGATGAAGACATGAAGTCTAATCGCTCTTCGCCCTATTACCTTGGCCCTTGGTTTCCTGACAACAAGCCCGCCTTTTTCTTTCTGCCGGCGAAAGTGAAGCCGCTTTATCAAGCTCTTTTGTTTGATCCGCAATATCGTATTCCACTTTATCAAGCGGTGTTCCATGATGAGGTGATCAATAGCCACCATTGGCATAGCGATAGCCTAAAGTTTACCAATGTGCGTGCTGAGAGAGACTTAATAGCCATGCTTTATAATGTGCCCGCCATGGTGCATTTAAGTCGTGATGAAGCAACGTCGCCATCGCAACCTCGGATTCGTGCGATTAAACATTACCAACAGGGCTTTATGCCAATACATCAAGCCCTTTGGGACAAAGCCTTGGTGGACTTTCGCTGGTTGGACGAACGCGGACGCGTACAGCAGACCCAATTTAGCGATGGGTCGACGATAACCGCCAACTTTACCGACCAACCAGTCGGTATGTCAGACATCACTGTGCCCGGAAAAGGTTTGGTGGCGCAGTTGAGTGATGGAACGCAAGTGGTTTGGTCTGTGTCTCAGTAGGATTAAGGTGCGCTAACAAGATATAAGAAAGCCCGCATTGCGCGCGGGCTTTTTGCTGAATCCTACTGATTCATGATTAGTTGAGATAAGCGTTGAGCATCCACATCAGTTTTTCCTGTTCACGGATGTAATCACTCATTAGCGCAGATGTCCCTTCATCGCCTGCATCACCAGCAAGGTTCATGATGTCGCGCTGCAGGGCGATCAGAACACTGAAGCCTTCGACCAGTGCGCGGACACCAGCTTGACCATTCGCTTCAGGATCGTGCTCTTTTATTTCACTGACTTTCAAATACTCGCTGAAGCGGTGCTCAGCGGTACCACCGATGGTGAGAATACGTTCAGCGACTTCATCAATCTTGGTTTGAAGATCGGTGTAAATTTCTTCAAATTTAGTGTGCAACTCGAAAAAGTCGTTACCTTTGATGTTCCAGTGAAAACCACGCACATTGGTGTAAAGCACTTGATAATTCGCCAATAGCGTGTCCAAACGCGCGCCTAGTTCGGCGGCTTTGCTGCTGTCTAGTCCAATCAATGCTGCTTGTTTACTCATCTAATGCCTCCTTAGTGGCAAAATCAATGTGTTTGACGCCTACAGATAGCAAACGCCAAGCACTGGAAACGGTGTCGCTTCAAATGATGAAAATAGGATAACTACCCGATATCAAAAAAGAAAATGGGTTAAACCTATATAGCTGATAGGGCGTGCCTATGATGTGATCGACGTAGCGTCATGGACCATAAAGTGATCAGGCAGGGTGTCGAGTCCGGCAATGAGTGCATCCAAACACCGTTGGTCGATTGCCGTATCTACCTCTTCGCGCATGATACTCAGCGCCTTATCCACGGGAATAGGACCACGATACGGCCGCTCTGCAGTAATGGCATCGAATATATCTGCGGTAGTAATGATGCGTGTTAGAAGCGATATATGCTCGCCCTGTATTCCATCGGGATAACCGGTACCATCGAGCTTCTCATGGTGCGCGCTCGCGAATTGGGCGAGATCGTGGAATTGCTGGATCTTCGAGAGAATCGTTTTACTCAAGGCGGCATGTTGCTTGACCTGTTCCCACTCGTCGTCGTCAAGTTTACCGGGTTTATCAAGAATATCGTTGCTAACACCCAGTTTACCGATGTCATGGAGCAACGCGCCGCGTTTTAGCCACTTTTTATCCTGCTCGCTCACGCCAAGCGCGTCTGCGATTAAACTTGCATACACAGCGACACGTTCACTATGTCCGGACGTAAACGGGCTTTTGGCATCGACAACACGGCCAAAGGCAGCGGCTATCGCATCGAGATAGTCGTCATCCACCCAAATCGTTGCGGTAGCGGGTGCCATCGATAGGACTTGTTCTTTTAGTTGGGGGGCATCAAGATGCTGCCAAAAGTGGGGGGCGCTCGCGCATTCAATAAATGTATCTACCAGGTGAGGATCAAGCCAGGTGCCACGCCGCGCTTTGATTTCTTGTAGTGCCGCTTCAATGCCGGATTCGGTGCGAAAAACATCAATAACTTGGGTCATCAAAGCGATACGTGCATAAAGAGGGATCGCGTCACCGCTTAAACTGTCAGGGCGTCCACCTCCATCATAGTGCTCGTCTAGGGCGTAGACGGCGTTGGCAACTGCCTCGCTAAACCTTAGTTCACGCACAATTTCTGCACCACGCGTACAACGGGTTTCAATCAGCTCTTGGGCATACATATCACCGTTTCGTATGATATCTAACGTCGTGGAAAGTTTTTCCATGAAGCCCCGTTTAACACCGGTATTTTTGAGCACGAAATTGAGCACGCTAGATAAACTGCCATCGACAATTTTATAGCGTTGCTTAAAGGATAAATCGTTAGTGAGATAAAGTTCGCAGATCCGTGCGGCATTGCTACTGCACCCCGCATCTTTTAATAGCAAGGTATAGAAAAGATCGTGACGCTGCTGGGGCGAAAAATCGAGCGCATCGGCCAGCTTCATGCCCATCCAAGCACAACGCATACAGTGCTCGGGGGGCTGGCCTTCGGTCATGTCGAGCGCAGTACTCAGCGCAACGATGAGTTCCGATAGACGTAACTCAGACGATGGTTGGCAAGGTATATCTGGCACGCTCATCTGATCTGATTGCTGATGCATAATCCAATGGCTCGGTGTTAGGTTATTAGTTAACTATACGCCAGTTGACGATGTATCGTTCATTCAGTGAGTCAGGCCTCGAACCGTATCTGAGACTTCTTGCGCGCCGGCATGGATATCTTTCATCACTTCATCG
The DNA here is from genome assembly GCF_001722075.1 of Salinivibrio sp. SS2. Taxonomy (NCBI): domain Bacteria; kingdom Pseudomonadati; phylum Pseudomonadota; class Gammaproteobacteria; order Vibrionales; family Vibrionaceae; genus Salinivibrio; species Salinivibrio sp. SS2. The sequence continues at coordinate 33,153 of NZ_MEBP01000069.1, forward strand.
ACCGCTGTCACCTTCTCTTGCCCGAGCGAGGACTGTTCACTCACTCTCTCCATCGCCTCACTGACTCCCTTAATCAGTTGCAGGTTTTCATCAACCACATCCGCGATTTCAGTGGTCGATTTACTGGTTCGCTGTGATAAACCGCGTACTTCATCTGCAACGACCGCAAAGCCGCGTCCTTGTTCGCCGGCGCGAGCAGCCTCAATAGCGGCATTCAATGCGAGCAAGTTGGTTTGCTCGGCAATCTGTTTGATGGTGGTGACGATATTTTCAATACTCTGTGCATGCTGGTTCAGTTGGTTGACCTGATTAGAGGCTTCTATCGCTTGTTCAGAAACGTTTTGCGACAGCTGTACCGCTTCTTGCAACAGTACGCTGCCGCTTTCACTGTCTTTTAGCGTTTGCTCAGACGACGCTTGCGCCAGTTCGGCCGCATGATTCACAGCCTGATTTTTCTTGACGGTATCCGTGATGTTGGTGGCAAACTTAATCACTTTCACCACCTGTCCATTGGCATCGAACACAGGGTTATACGTGGCTTCTAGCCATACCTCATTACCGTACTTGTCGCGGCGCAGATATTGTCCTGCGGTGAACTGACCGTCAGCCAGTGATTGCCAAAAGTGGGGATTCTCATCGTAGAATTCCTGGTCGCAAAAGATACGGTGATGCTGGCCAGCAATATCACTGTCTTTATAGTGGACCGTACTGAGAAAGTTTTTATTGGCGCGAATAATAGTACCGTCCGGCTCAAATTCTATTACTGCCAATGAGCGATCAATGGCTTCCAATATGGCGTCTTTACGTTTTGATTGCTGGTGCCGCTCGGTAACATCAGCAGCAAGTTTACGCACCTTGGTGACTTTCCCATTTTCATCTTTGATAGGGACATAGGTCGCTTCCATCCAGATTTCATGTCCCTCTTTGTGGCGGCGCCTAAATATGCCTTGCTGGGGTTTCCCTTGCGCCAGTGCTTGCCAGAACTGGCGATATTCTGACGAATTTGCCGTGTCCTCAAAACAGACTGCGCGGTGATGCTGACCGATTACCTCGTCTCGCTGGTAACCGATAATGGCAAGTAAATGATCATTCACATCGATGACCGTCCCGTCGGGCGTAAATAAAATTGAGGCGATGTGTTGTTGGAGAGCGCTGAGCTCTGCTTCAAGCTCTGCTTTTTCTTTCTGGCAAGCGTCTAACGCGCGTTGAGTCTTTTTGAACATAACTACTTACTTCCCGTTGTCCAAACCCGCGAAGTCATTATCTTTTTATAGACTTCACATATGCTCGTAAAAGTGTAGATGTCAGGGGCAGGCTAAACGTAGTTTTTCCAGAAAATTATTCATCGCTCATAATGATAGCTACCTTATTTGTTGGCGATTCAAACAACTACCGTTGTTTATAAATCTATCAAATATGTATCTGAGTGTGTCATCGCTCTTTCGCTGTGCGGCGAAAGCGCTTAACCTATGCGGTCTTAGTCGATTCATCTGCCCGCAAATGTAACGTATTCATAACCCTTCTTCATTCCTTGTTACAAATCGACTTTTTTATTTTCAATAATTTCTGAAAATTCGAAATATTCATTGATCCTCAGCAAAGAAACTCCGTATCATTCCCCAGAAGCACTGTGAGGGAGATCAAGATGGAGCTGTCGCAAGAGCTAAGAAATGTGGTGATGCATTTCGGCGAAATGGGAAGTCGGTGGGGATTTAACCGCTCGGTCGGCGAAATGCTGGCACTGATTGTGTTGAGTGAAAAACCGTTAAGTGCCGATGATATTGTGTCGGCGCTCAACATATCTCGTGGCAATGTCAGCATGGCAACCAAGGAATTGCATGGCTGGAACTTGATTCGCTCACAGCGTACCCCCGGAGACAGAAAGGACTACTTTGTGCCTAACGGCACCATCTGGGAGTTGGCGCAGCAGGTACTCGCTGAGAGGAAGAAGCGAGAGGTGGATCCCACCTTATCTATGCTGCGTGCACACTTTATGCGAAGTGAAGATGACGCTGAGAGTCATTCGGTTAAGCAGTTACATGAGATCCACGATCTTCTCGAGCTGTTTAACCATTGGTTTGACGATGTTCAGCAAATGAAACCTGAGCATTTGAAGAACCTGATGAAACTGGGCAGCAGTGTCGGCAAGCTTCTCGAGCTGTCTGGCAAGTTGTTTCACAGTAAGTCCAACGAACAATCGGGCAGTTAAACTCCTGAGGGTAATGTCATGTTAGATACCTTAATGTTGTCGCGGATCCAATTTGCGGCCAACATCAGCTTTCACATCCTTTTTCCCACTATAACGATCGCCTTAGGGTGGATGCTGGTGTTTTTCAAGTTCAGATATAACCGTACCGGTGAGCAAATCTGGCTAGATACCTATTACTTCTGGGTCAAAGTGTTTGCGTTGACCTTCGCGCTGGGCGTAGTGTCCGGCATCACGATGAGCTTCCAATTCGGGACCAACTGGCCCGGATTTATGGAGAAAGTCGGTAACATCGCTGGTCCATTATTGGGTTATGAAGTGATGACGGCATTTTTCATGGAAGCCACCTTCCTTGGCATTATGTTGTTTGGTAAGAACCGTGTGCCGAATTGGGTTCATACCCTCGCAACCTTGCTCGTAGCGATTGGTACCACCATTTCTGCATTCTGGATTTTGGTGCTCAATAGCTGGATGCATACCCCAACCGGTTTTGAAATCATTGATGGTGTGGTGCACCCAACTAGCTGGTTTGAAGTGATTTTCAATCCGTCGATGCCATATCGCTTAAGCCACATGCTATTAGCGTCTGGTTTGACGGCTTCTTTCTTAATCGCCGGGATCTCTGCTTATCAGAAATTAAAGTCACCGACCTCAGGTGTATCGGACAAGCCTTTAAAAGTGGGTATCACTGCTGCGGCAATTCTGATCCCATTACAAGTACTGGTTGGTGACATGCACGGTCTGAACACACTTGAGCATCAACCACAAAAAATTGCGGCGATGGAAGGTGTGTGGGAAACCGAGCAGGGCGCGCCTTTGCTGCTGTTTGCGGTTCCAAACGAAGAAACACGCTCTAACGACTTTGAAGTGGGGATCCCGAATCTGGCAAGCCTCATTTTGACTCACAAACTCGATGGTGAGATCAAAGGCTTAGAAAGCTTTGAGTATCATCCACCGGTGAAGCCGTTATTCTTCGGCTTCCGCATCATGGTCGGAGTGGGTGTGCTTATGCTGGTGGTGAGCTGGTTTACCGCATATCGCGTTTGGCGTAATCAACCGATGCCGAAGTGGCACTTGATGGGGCTGGTCGCCATGACATTCTCGGGCTGGGTAGCGACGCTTTCGGGCTGGTATGTCACAGAGATCGGTCGTCAGCCTTGGTTGGTTCAGGGAGTGCTAAAAACGGCGGATGCGGTGACACCCGTGGCAAGCTCGCATGTCGGCATTAGTTTAACTATCTACCTCACACTCTATGTGGTGTTGATGGTAGCGTACATCCGTACCTTGTTCTTCTTAGCCAAAAAACGTCTGCCCGAGTACCAGTCAGACAACCACGCTCAGCCGAATAAAGAGGTGAACGCATGAGCATAACTCCTTATCTGCCTGAAATTTATCTGCTGCTGTTTGGCTTCTCGGTATTTATGTATGCCGTGCTCGATGGCTACGACCTTGGAGTGGGGATGCTGTTGCCGAGCTGCAACCAAGCGCAGCGAGACCGTATGATTGCATCGATTGGCCCATTCTGGGATGCGAACGAGACGTGGTTGGTACTGGCGGTAGGTTTGTTGTTGATTGCCTTCCCTGCGGCACACAGCATGATTTTGACCGAGTTGTATTTGCCTACGTCCGTGATGCTGGCGGGTCTTATTCTACGCGGCGTGTCGTTTGATTTTCGTGCCAAAGTGAAACCAGAGCGCAAAGACCTTTGGGATCGCTGCTTTAAAGCGGGCTCGTTTATCGCGTCGATGACACAAGGCTACATGATTGGCCGCTATGTACTGGCGTTTGATGACAGCACGGGTGCGTATTTGTTTGCACTGTTAAGTGGCCTCTGTGTGACCGCCGCCTACATCTATATTGGTGGCACTTGGCTGGTGATGAAAACGGAAGGGGACTTGCAAAAGCGCGCGGCGAAATGGTCTCGCCGCGGTGGCTGGCTTGCGGCGCTTGGCGTATTAGCCATCAGTATTGTCAACCCACTGGTGAGTGAGACAGTAGCCGAGCGTTGGTTTGGCTTCCCTGAGATTTTATTACTGGCACCCGTGCCACTGGTGTGTCTTGCAATTATGTTGCTCGTAGACCGCTATCTGCGCCACGTACCGGTCGAAAATGATGTGGGTTATCAGTTCCCATTCATTGGTGCGATCATTTTGTTTGCAATGAGCTTTTTTGGCTTAGCATACAGCTTCTTCCCTGACATTATCCCCGGCGTGATGACGGCGAAAGAGGCGGCGAGTGCCACTGGTACCTTGTTGATTGTCGGTTATGGTGCAATGTTCGTGCTACCGATGATCTTCTTATACACCCTCTTTGTGTACCGTGTCTTCTCAGGAAAAGCCACCGAGCTTAACTACGAGTAAGCCATACGTAACATACCCCTAATCGATGAGCCCAGCGATAGACGCTGGGCTTTTTTTTGCTCGGCGTTTGAGTGTGATAGCGATGATATGCCCATCACGATAAAACGGTTAGCGGTAACCTGCCTTTTTGTTCAATCTTTCGGGCCCTAAATATTGGTCGAGCGAAAGGTTATATCTCGTTATAGTTTGTGCTTCTCGACGCTCTAGCTGGAGTGGCCCATCATGGTTTGTGATCAGCTGATGCGTGCTTTCAAACTGGCGTCCCTCCTCTTTTTGTAGATAACGTCGGTTAAATTGTGCGTTTTGTCGCTCATTTTCGCATTTGTGGCTCAGCGTTGAGCGTGTTTTGAATCCTTGACTCGCGGTTGGTTTCGGCCAGCATTGAGTGAAAGTGAATCCTTATTCCCCTTACTATTTCCTGCGCCACCATAGCTTTGTGGTGGACTTTTGACCGATTTGTTCACAAATACTGCTATCAGCACAAAAGATTTGATCTGGAACAAACCTTTTTGAAATTGACCTAAATCATTGTTGTAGTTGTATGTTTCTGTTTTTTGAGGGTTGGTCGTGTAGCGATTTGGTTAAAAAATCTATTTGAGATCTAAATATTAGCGTGTAAGATTATATTTAACTAATCGTTCAATTAAAAACGAATGGGAGCAACAATGCCTAAGGTAGGGATGCCGGAAGTACGTAAACCGCAGCTCGTTAAAGCCACCATGACCGTGATTGGTCGCGTTGGTTTGCATGCGGCAAGTATCTCTTTGATTAGTAAGGAAGCCGGCGTATCAACAGGCATTATCAACCACTATTTTGGTGGTAAGCATGGTTTGCTGGAAGAAACAATGCGCGTGGTATTGCGCGAGCTTTCAGCCACTGTCATTAACACGTTGCGTGGGATCCCTCGTCATCACCACCAAGCGCGTATTAATGCGATCATTAACGCGAACTTTGAAGGTTTTCAGGCCCAATCTGATGTGGTGAAAACTTGGCTCGCGTTCTGGTCATATGCCATGCATGACAATGAGTTACATCGTTTGCAGCGCGTGAACGAGAAGCGCTTGCTGTCGCATTTGCGTATTGAGCTTAAAGCGCTATTGCCGGTCGAGCAGGCTGTTATGGTTGCTCAGGGGATTGCAGCATTGATTGATGGTATTTGGTTGCGCGGTGCATTGAACCCTAAAGGTATTGATGCCAATAACGCCCGCACTATTATCAATGACTATTTAGACAAGCAACTGACCTTTTATGGTCGTCCTCAGGGCTAACCCGGGATAGCAGCTGACATGCACACACGAACAGAAAAGAATTCAGGATTAATCATGGACGCGAAAACGCTTTTTATTAATGGTCAGTTAACTGACGTATCCAGTGGTGAATACTTTGCCACCGTGAACCCTGCAACGGGTGAAACACTGGCACAGATCGGCCAAGCTTCTGCAGACGATGTGCAGAAAGCGATTGATGCCGCAAAAGAAGGCTTTGCCGTTTGGTCTCGCATGACCGCGATGGAGCGTAGCCGAATTCTATTGAAGGCGGTTGTTTTGTTGCGTGAGCGCAATGATGAACTGGCGAAACTGGAAGTCCTTGATACGGGTAAGCCGTTGCAAGAAGCGATTGACGTTGATGTGGTGACCGGTGCTGATGCGATTGAATATTTCGCCAATTTGGTGCCATCCATGCAAGGTGAGCAGCAACCGCTGTCTGACAACCAATTCTTCTACACCCGTCGTGAGCCACTTGGCGTGTGTGCAGGCATTGGTGCGTGGAACTATCCGATTCAAATTGCGATGTGGAAATCAGCGCCAGCATTGGCAGCAGGCAATGCCATGGTATTCAAGCCATCGGAAGAAACCCCGCTTACAGCCCTTAAGTTGGCAGAGATCTTCACTGAAGCCGGTATGCCTGACGGCGTATTCAATGTGGTGCAAGGTGATTACCGTGTTGGCCAAATGCTGACAGCACACCCAGAGATTGCCAAAGTTTCTTTCACCGGTGAAGTCGGTACCGGTAAAACCGTGATGGGTGATGCCGCGAAGACCCTGAAATCAGTCACCATGGAGCTAGGTGGTAAGTCACCTTGTATCGTGTTTGATGATGCGGATTTAGACAATGCGGTATCTGCGGCTATGGTCGCCAACTTCTATACCCAAGGTGAGGTATGTACTCACGGTACCCGTGTCTTTGTTCACGACAGCATTTATGACGCGTTTGTCGAGCAGCTGAAATCGCGCACCGAGAAACTGGTCGTCGGCGATCCAATGGATATGAACACCCAAGTTGGTGCATTGATTTCAACCGAGCACCTTGAAAAAGTGATGACGGCCATTCAAGGCGCGAAAGCAAGTGGTGCCACCCTGCTAACTGGCGGCGAACGCTTAATGGAGAATGGTCTCGACAAAGGTAACTTTGTGGCCCCGACTATCTTCACCGATTGTGATGACAGCATGGTGCATGTGCGTGACGAGATCTTTGGCCCTGTGATGTCAGTGTTGCGTTTCTCAGACGAGGAAGAGGTCATTCGTCGTGCCAACAATACCCATTATGGTTTGGCAGCGGGCATCTTTACCCAAAACCTGTCGCGTGCGCATCGCGTGATCCATCAGCTTGAAGCCGGTATTTGTTGGGTGAACACGTGGGGTGATTCGCCAGCAGAAATGCCTGTCGGCGGCTACAAGCAATCAGGCATCGGCCGTGAGAATGGTGTCGAGACCCTGACTCACTATACCCAAACCAAGAGTGTACTGATTGAGCTAGGCGATTTCGCTAGCCCATACGCCTAACCTCAGTTAACGGAGCGACCAATATGTCACAACGCTACGATTATATTATCGTCGGCGCGGGTTCGGCCGGCTGTGTGCTGGCGGATCGGCTCACCGAGTCCGGCGAACATCAAGTGCTATTGCTTGAAGCCGGGGGCACCGATAAAAGCATTTTTATTCAGATGCCTACCGCGCTGTCTTATCCCATGAATACCAAACGCTATGCTTGGCAGTTTGAGTCTTTGCCTGAGCCAGGCTTGGATGGCCGTCAGCTACATTGCCCACGCGGTAAAGTGCTGGGTGGTAGTTCATCTATTAATGGCATGGTCTATGTGCGTGGTCACGCTTGCGATTTCGAAGAATGGGTTGAGCACGGTGCCAATGGCTGGGATTACGCTAGCTGTTTGCCTTATTTCAAGCGTGCAGAAAGCTGGTCGGGCGGTGAAGATACTTACCGTGGTGGTCAGGGCCCTGTCGGTACTTGTAACGGTAACGACATGAAACTCAACCCGCTTTATCAAGCCTTTATTGATGCGGGTGTCGAAGCGGGCTATCCAGAAACCAAAGATTACAACGGTTATCAGCAAGAAGGCTTTGGGCCGATGCATATGACGGTTGATAAGGGTGTGCGTGCTTCAACGTCAAATGCCTACCTACGTCGCGCGCTGAAGCGCAGCAATCTGACCTTGAAAAAGGGTGTTGTGACTCGTCGTGTCTTGCTGGAAGGCAAACGTGCGGTAGGTGTGGAATTTGAAAAGGGCGGCAAAATTGAACGCGTGATGGCAGACAAAGAAGTCATTTCCAGCGCGGGTTCAGTAGGCTCACCGCAACTGCTGCAACTTTCAGGCATTGGTGCGCGTGACGTACTGGAAAATGCCGGTGTTGACGTCAAGCACGAGTTGCCGGGTGTGGGTGAAAACCTGCAAGACCACCTTGAAGTTTACTTCCAGTTCCATTGTAAAGCGCCGATTACGCTCAACAGTAAGCTGGGATTAATTAGCAAGGGAATGATCGGTACTGAGTGGATCTTGACCCGTAAAGGCTTGGGTGCAACCAACCACTTTGAATCATGTGCCTTTATCCGTTCACGCAAAGGGTTGAAGTGGCCAAATATCCAGTACCACTTTTTACCTGCAGCGATGCGTTACGACGGTAAAGCGGCGTTTGATGGGCATGGTTTCCAAGTCCATGTGGGCCCAAACAAGCCTGAAAGCCGCGGCCACGTACGTATCAAGTCAGCGGATCCGCAAGATGAACCGTCGATCCTGTTTAATTACATTACTACCGAACAAGATCGCCAAGACTGGCGGGACACCATTCGTTTGACCCGTGAAATCATGGATCAAAGTGCTATGGATCCCTTCCGTGGTGAAGAGATTCAACCGGGTCGTGATGTCACCACAGACGAAGCGATTGATCGCTGGGTGAAAGAGAACGTGGAAAGTGCGTATCACCCATCGTGTACCTGCAAAATGGGTGCAGACAACGATTCGATGGCGGTACTCGATGAGCAGTGCCGTGTTCGAGGGATTCAAGGTTTGCGCGTGGTGGATTCATCGATTTTCCCCACCATTCCAAATGGCAACTTGAATGCCCCAACCATCATGGTAGCGGAGCGCGCCGCTGACATGATTCTCGACAAGCCACTCTTGCCTGCTGAGCAGGTGCCAGTATGGATTGCGGCTGAGTGGCAGCAAAAGCAACGCAATCAGAACGCGCAAAGTGAGAAAGCCACCGAAGGTGCGCCTTCACTGGAAACTAATCAGTAAGCATTACAAGGAATCCAAGATGTCAATGAACAAACGTAAGACCACCAAAACCCTGATGACCGCGGTTGGCCTGAGCTCTATGGTGGCGTTTAGCGCCGCTGCCAACCAATGTGAGACGGTACGTTTCTCGGATATCGGTTGGACGGACGTGACCTCAACCACAGCCATCACCACAGAAGTGCTAAAAGGCATGGGCTACCAAACAGAGACAGACTTGCTGTCACTGCCTGTGACTTTTTCATCTCTGGCGTCGGGCGACATCGACGTATTCCTCGGTAACTGGATGCCAACCCAAACGGGCGATATCAAAAAGTATATTGAAAACGGCACTGTAGATAGCCTACGCGCCAACCTAACGGGTGCGAAATACACCCTTGCCGTGCCTAAGTACGTTTACGATGCGGGTGTGACCAGTGTTGCAGATATCGCGGAATACGCTGACAAGTTTGACTCTCGCATTTATGGCATTGAGCCAGGCAATGATGGCAACACGCAAATTCAAAAAATGATCGATACCGATGATTTTGATTTGGGTGATTTCCGTCTGATCGAATCAAGCGAAGCGGGCATGATTTCGCAAGTTTCACGTGCTATTCGTCGTGGCAAATGGGTTGCTTTCCTAGGTTGGGCTCCACACCCAATGAACAGCAACTTTGATATGAAGTATCTGTCTGGTGCAGATGACTACTTCGGCCCTAACTACGGCGGTGCCACGGTTCATACCAATGTTCGTAGTGGCTATGTCGAGCAATGTTCGAATGTGGGTCAAATGCTCGAGCAACTTGAGTTTAGCCTCAAGATGGAAAACGAAATGATGGGCAAAATCCTGAACGACGGCGAGAAGCCAGAGGTTGCAGCGCGCGAATGGCTACGTAACAACCCAAGTGTGTTGAACAAGTGGCTAGACGGTATCACCACACTAGACGGTAAAAACGCCGTAGAAGCTGTGACTGAATATCTTAAAAAGACTGAAGCGTAACAAAAAAGTGTAGAAGGAGAGGGCGGTTTAATCGCCGCCCCCTAAGGTTTTATTGTGAATATTATTACAGATAACAAGATCCCACTCGGTCAATGGATGGAAAATGGCGTTGACTGGTTAACCATGAACGCCGCGGGCTTCTTTGATGCCATCTCGATTGGTTTAGATACCAGCATCATGTTTTTGGTCGACATCTTTAAATGGATGCCACCTGCAATGCCTATCATCATGACTGCTGCGTTAGCGTGGTACCTGCAGCGTCGAATTTCCATCGTGATCTTTGTTGTGAGTGCGCTCTTGTTGATCCTCAACCTGGGCTACTGGCAAGAGATGCTGGAAACCTTTGTTCTGGTGTTTGCCGCGACAACGATTTCCGTATTAATTGGCATACCGCTTGGGATAATGGCTGCTCACCGGCCCTTAGCGTATACCATCATGCGTCCACTCTTGGACTTAATGCAGACGGTACCGCCTTTTGTATATTTGATTCCAACGCTGGTTCTTTTCGGCTTAGGGATTGTACCGGGACTGATTTCCACCATCATCTTTGCGATTGCGGCACCGATTCGCTTGACTTATCTCGGCATTACACGTGTGCCAGAGGAGTTGGTGGAAGCTGGCCGTGCATTTGGCGCCAACCGAATGAAGCTTTTGTTTAAAGTGGAATTGCCTGCGGCACTGCCAAGCATTATGACGGGTGTGACGCAATGTATTATGTTGTCACTGTCGATGGTAGTTATCGCCGCACTAGTGGGGGCTGACGGCCTCGGTAAGCCAGTGGTTCGCGCACTAAACACTGTCAACATTTCTCAAGGTTTTGAAGCGGGTCTGGCGATTGTATTGGTAGCCATCATTCTTGACCGCCTGTGTAAAGCACCAAACCAAGGCCATGAATAAGGGGGATACCATGGACGCAATCGCAATTAAAAATCTTGATGTTGTTTTCGGTGACAACGTACAACCCGCACTCGACCTGCTCGACAAAGGCTTAACGCGATCAGAGATCATCGATCAAACTGGTCAAGTCGTGGGTGTGGACAATGTGTCACTTAATGTAAAAGAAGGTGAGATTTGCGTATTGATGGGCCTATCTGGCTCAGGTAAATCGAGCTTATTACGGGCAGTGAATGGCCTTAACCCGATTAGCCGTGGCAGCCTTGAAGTGCGCGATGGTGACCAAATGGTGGATATGGCGAGTGTGGATGCACAAACGCTGCGTCATCTGCGTACCAACCGTGCCTCAATGGTATTCCAAAAATTCGCTCTGATGCCTTGGTTAACCGTGGTGGATAACGTTGCCTTCGGTCTAGAAATGAAAGGCATCAGTAAAAAAGAACGCCGTAAGCAAGCATTAGAAAAACTTGAAATGGTGGGATTGGCGGATTGGGCCTATCAGTATCCACACGAATTGTCTGGCGGTATGCAGCAGCGTGTTGGCTTGGCCCGTGCCTTTGCGATGGACAGTGACATCCTACTGATGGATGAACCGTTTTCCGCACTGGATCCCTTGATCCGTGCTCAGCTACAAGACGAGCTACTGGAGCTGCAGAAAAAACTCAACAAAACGATTTTGTTTGTGAGCCACGATCTGGACGAGGCACTGAAAATTGGTAACAACATTGCCATCATGGAGTCCGGTCAGCTTATTCAGCACGGTAAACCTGAAGACATTGTTCTGCGCCCAGAAACGGACTATGTTCGCGACTTTGTGGCGCACACTAATCCGTTGAACGTACTGAAAGGTCGCTCAATGATGAAAGATATCGACACCATGCCGCACGTTGAAAACCGTTGGAAGGTGTGCGATCAGCGTGATATCTGGGTGACAGTAGAGCCTCAGGGTGCATTGTCGGCCATGGCGGGCACACAGCATTTGCGTGTGGCTGAGTGGAAAAAAGACATGGCAGACTTGTCACAAGTAAGCTCGGATACCATTGTAATGGCATCGCCTGATATCGAAATGCGTGATGCGATTGAAATCCGCTATCACACCAACAAACCCGTACTACTGGTAGAAAATGGCAAATTGGTTGGCACGCTTTCCGATCACGATTTCTACCATGCCTTGCTCGGCAAGTATCAGCAGTCGTGCGATAGCCAAGCGGCTTGACTCACGTCAGCGAATAAATGCTAACTAACGACAAAGCCTGCTCATGGAGCAGGCTTTTTTTTGTTTGCCCAGCGA
>NZ_MEBP01000070.1:0-36550 GCF_001722075.1 Salinivibrio sp. SS2
GTTCATCGAATAAATCTTTTGTCTATTCTCAACGAGTGCCCACACAGATTGCATAGGTCAAATTGTTAAAGAGCGTTGACTTGCGAAGCGTTGCTTCGCTCGGTCAGGGCTGCGTATATTACTCGCCTTGCCGATGAAGTCAAGAAGAAATTTTATCTTTTTATTGATGCCAACCAGCGAAAACAAAACCTCTTTTTGACTCCCCTAACGCGTTGTCGGCGTTAAGTAGGTGGGCTATCTTAATCATTTAAAAACTGACGTCAAGCGTTTATTTTTATTTGATTTTTTGCCCCGACATGGCCGCTGAGCGCTTGCCCTGTGTGCCGTGTCGATGGAGGCGCATTATAGGGAAGCTGATCAGATTGGCAACCCCTTTTTAGTGGTTTTTTAGAAAAAAACTGTCACTCGCTGTTTTTTTGCTCGCTAGGGTGTAAAACTGGTACCAAAGTCAGCGTTATCTGACATTGTATAGCGATATAAAGAGGGATTTGTGATGGCAAAACAGCTGCGCGCTTATAAAGGCATGACGCCTCAGCTTGGCGAACGCGTCTATATTGATGAATCCAGTGTATTGGCTGGCGATATTACGCTAGGTGATGATGTGAGTATTTGGCCGCTGGTTGCAGCGCGTGGTGACGTGAACCATATCCAGATTGGCGCACGGACCAATGTGCAAGATGGCTCCGTCCTTCATGTCACCCATAAAAATGCCGAAAACCCACAAGGTTACCCGCTGATCATTGGCAAAGAAGTGACAATCGGCCACAAGGTCATGTTACACGGCTGCCGGATTGGCAACCGAGTTCTAGTGGGAATGGGGACGATTATTCTTGACGACGCTGTGATTGAAGATGAAGTGCTAATTGGCGCTGGCAGTTTAGTCCCGCCCGGAAAACGCTTAGAGAGCGGCTACCTGTATGTTGGCTCACCGGTCAAACAGGTTCGCCCCCTCACTGACAAAGAGCGCGCCTATTTTGCACGCTCAGCGCAAAACTATGTCGACACTAAAGACATCTACCGCTGCGAGCACTAGATCACCAAGCTGCCATCGGGTTCAAACGCTTCTGATTCGATGGCCGCTTCCATTTGCTCTTCAATATCAAACCAAGCCCGTTCGACAATCGCCTGCGCATTATCCGAGTCTACCGCACAGCCGGCGAGCGCAGATAAGGTGGTAAAGCGGACAGCGCATGTTAACAACGCACCATTAAGTTGACCGTAGAAACAAACACGCGCCTTTGCGGTATCGACCTGCGCTTCGTCCGCAGCCAGAATAAGGGATTGATTCATCGACTGAGTGCCTCTCTTAACTGCTCGCGCACACGTTCGGTTTGCGGCCGACAGCCACGCCATATAGCAAAGCTTTCCGCCGCTTGTTCCACCAGCATGCCCAAGCCGTCTAAACATCGCCCTGCTCCTTGGCGTTGCGCCCATTGGTTGCTGGTTGTACAGCCAGCTTGATACACCATGTCATAGACAGTGGTCGCTGGACCAATCGCTCCTTGCGGGAGAGGGGGATGGCTTTGATGTAAGCTCGCCGAGGTCGCATTAATGATCACATCAACGGGCGCCGCCATGGGTTTATCCACGGCATGACTGGCGATCGGTCCGGCCTCACCAAATGCAGCGGCTAATTGCTGGGCTTTTTGCTCGGTGCGATTCACTATCATCAGCAATGCTGGCTCTTGCTCCAGTAAAGGAAGCAACACACCCCTTGCTGCACCGCCTGCTCCCACAACCATAATGCGCTTATCGCGCAGTGCCACATGGTGGTAGTGTAAGTCAGTTACCAAACCTGCCCCGTCCGTATTATCACCCAGTAGGGAACCATCGCTTTGCTTAACCAGCGTATTCACGGCACCGGCGCGGCGGGCACGCTCTGTCAGTGTATCAGCCCATTCATACGCTTGCTGTTTAAAAGGTACGGTCACATTGGCGCCGCGCCCTCCTTGCGCAAAAAACGCCTGCATGGTGGTCACAAAGCCTTCAAGCGGCGCCTCAATGGCTTGATAGTCGATGTCTTGTTGGGTTTGCGTCGCAAATGCGGCGTGGATCTGCGGCGACTTACTATGGCCAATCGGGTGGCCTACCACGCAATAACGTTCGGTCATCCGTTACCACTCCCTCGGTTTAAGGTAGTCGCGATAAAGTCTCGCTTCCGGTGCATCGTCATCAGGTGACCAATTATATTCCCAGCGCGCCATCGGCGGCATCGACATCAGAATAGATTCGGTACGCCCACCACTTTGTAAGCCAAATAGCGTGCCTCTGTCATACACCAAGTTAAACTCGACATAGCGTCCGCGGCGATAAAGCTGAAAATCGCGTTCTCGCTCACCATAGGGCGTGGCTTTGCGGCGCTGTACTATCGGCAGGTAGGCATCGATAAAGCCTTTTCCAACCGCTTGAGTGTAGGCAAAGCACTGTTCGAATGGCCATTGGTTCAAATCATCAAAGAAAAGCCCGCCGACGCCACGGGTTTCATCACGATGGGGCAGATAAAAATAGCGATCGCACCATGCTTTGTGATCAGCGTATACGCTATCACCAAAGGGCGCACATAAGGCTTTGGCGGTCTGATGCCAGTGCTGGCAGTCTTCCTCGAACGGATAGAAAGGTGTGAGGTCAAAGCCGCCGCCAAACCACCACACAGGATCTGCACCTTCTTTTTCGGCAATGAAAAACCGCACGTTTGCGTGCGAGGTCGGCACGTACGGGTTATGAGGATGGATCACTAACGACACCCCCATGGCCTCAAAACAGCGCCCGGCAAGCTCTGGACGGTGCGCGGTCGCCGAGGCAGGCATTTGATCGCCAAATACGTGCGAGAAGTTCACTCCCGCTTGCTCAAATACTTGACCCTGACGCAGGACGCGACTGCGGCCACCGCCCCCTTTCTCACGCTCCCACGCATCTTCAATAAAACGCGCTTGACCATCTTCTTGCGCAAGCTGTTGGCAAATATCATCTTGAAGTTGGAGGAAAAAAGCCTTCACGGCTTGCTTATCAATTGTCGACTGACCGTGTGCCACGCTCACATCCTTTGTTACTGAGACCATGTGCTTACTTTACCTGATCCACGCACTGGGATCTTGACGGAATTTCATCCCCCACCGCTGACGCAAACGTTTTCCTTGCGATGAAATCTGGGTATAATTCGCGTCACGCTCAGCTTATCTTATTCACGCTTGTCATCAAGAAGGACGTATTATGACTGTCGGTATCATCATGGGCTCGCAATCCGATTGGCCTACCATGACACATGCAGCGGCTATGTTGGATCACTTTGCCATCCCTTACGAAACCCGTATTGTCTCTGCCCATCGCACACCACAGTTACTTGCCGACTACGCCCAACAAGCGGCCGAGCGCGGGATTAAAGTGATTATTGCTGGCGCCGGTGGTGCCGCCCATCTGCCTGGGATGACCGCCGCACACACCAGCCTGCCGGTGCTCGGCGTTCCGGTCCAGTCAAAAGCATTAAAGGGAATGGACTCGTTGCTTTCTATTGCTCAAATGCCCAAAGGTGTGGCTGTGGGCACGCTCGCCATTGGTGACGCAGGCGCCGCGAATGCAGGCCTCCTTGCGGCACAAATTCTCGCAACGGCCGACCCTGATTTGATGGCAAAAGTGGATGCGTTTCGCCAAGCGCAAACTGAGGCCGTTCTCGCTCAACCCAACCCACAAGGCTAAGGCCATGAATATTCTGGTGTTAGGCGCGGGACAACTGGCTCGGATGATGGCCTTGGCCGGCGCGCCGCTCAACCTTATCGTCAGCGCCTATGATGTGCGTAGTGGCGACATTGTTCACCCACTGACGCTGCAACCACTGGGGCACGGCCTCAATACGGCCATCGCCGGCGCGGATATTATCACCGCGGAATTTGAGCATATCCCCGCTGATATCTTGCATCACTGCGAGCAAAGCGGGAAGTTACGCCCCAGTGCCCAAGCGATTCTAACCGGTGGCGACCGCCAAATTGAGAAAGCGCTGCTGATGCAAGCAGGTGTCGCCAATGCACCGTACCGTGTGGTGCATACACAGGCTGATTTAGAAAAGGCGGTCGACGCACTGGGCGCACCCTTGGTCCTCAAAAGCACCTTGGATGGTTATGACGGCAAAGGACAGTGGCGCTATCGTGACGGCGATGATCTTCACGCATTGTGGGCAGAGCTCGACGCCTTTCTCACCGCGCCCGAACAGCGCGATGGCCAAGCCATCATTGCCGAAGCCATGATCCCTTTTGACCGAGAAGTGTCACTGATTGGTGTGCGTGGCGCGAATGGTGAATTTGCCAGCTATAGCCTGACCCAAAACCACCACCATGATGGGATACTAACCTTGTCTGTGGTGCGCCCGGATGAGGATGCCTTGCAAACACAGGCGGCGGACATGTTAGAAAAGATTGCCGGCGCGCTGAACTATGTGGGGGTACTCGCGGTGGAATTCTTTGATGTGGACGGCAGCTTGCTGGTGAACGAGATAGCGCCTCGGGTGCACAACTCCGGTCACTGGACACAGCAAGGTAGCGCGTGTTGCCAATTTGAAAACCACCTGCGCGCCGTCAGCGGCTTACCTCTTGGCCCGACCGATTTAATCCAGCCAACGGCGATGATTAATATCTTAGGCCAAGGCAGTGTCCCGCTTGCGACCTATCGTGATGCCCATGTGCATTGGTATAACAAAACGCCTCGTCCGGGGCGCAAAGTGGGTCATATTAATGTCACGGCCACATCGAACGCGGCGCTTGCCACCAAGTTAGCCAGTCTCGCCAGCTACCTTCCCTGCGATGCTTTTCACGGTTTGAAATCGGCGGCATTAGCTCTCGCCGCGCAAACCGATTAGCCTTCGCTCTCCGATTCTGCAGCCGATTCACCCTGAATCGCGCTGCAGGACTTATCGGCACATTGATGTACTGTCTTGCCACCTTTCTTACGCTCCACCAGCAGCGCAAAGCCACATTGCTCGCAGGTGCCGGCTATCGGTTGTACATTTACCGCAAAATGACACTTAGGGTATTGGTCACAGGCAAAAAAGCGCTTGCCGTAACGCGAGGTGCGCTCCACCAGCTCACCTTTGTGGCAGGCTGGGCAGGTTAGGGTGGTATGATCGGGTTCATCCGGTTTTTCGATATGCGTACATTGCGGGAACTGATCACAGCCAATAAACATACCGAATCGACCTTGGCGTAACACCAATTCTCCCTGATGACACGCCGGGCAAGCCACGCCAAGCGCTTTTACTACATGGCCATCACCATGATGTAACGCTTTGGTATAGTGGCAGTCTGGATAGGCGGTACAGGCCAGAAACGGGCCTCGTTTGCCCGATTTAAACGCAAGAGCGCTGCCACATTCCGGGCAGCGCTCGTGGGTATTCGGGGTGTTATCTTTACTCATTCACACCTTTTACTGTCATTGATAAGCGTTAATGCACGTATCCCTCTTGTGCGTCGTACAACATTTCTTCCATCTGTGTATACGCACGTTCGTTACCGGGCACGTTAAACAGCACCATCAAAATAACCCATTTTAGATCATCAAGACCAAATTCTTGGGTCTCGAGTTCCATCACCCGATCGATGACCATTTCACGCGTTTCCGGTGAAAGCACCCCAGCCTGCTCTAAGAATAAGAGGAAGCCTCGGCTTTCTTGGTCAATAAAGCGCGTTTCTTGCTCGGTATAGATTCGGATCGAGCTTTGGGCACTGCCTGATAGGTAAGGCTGTTTATCCGCATTTTGCAACTGTGCCAGCTTTTCAAGCCAGTTCAGGGCTTTATATATATCGTCTTGATGAAAACCCGCGCGGGACAATTCATCTGCTAACTCGTCCTGATCGATCATCACTTCCACATCGCTGTGGATGTAGGTTTCGAACAGGTACATAAGAATGTCCATCATGGCTAGCCCCTCCTCGTTCTGACATAGCCACCGGGTACTGCTGCTACAAGCCCCTGGAGTTCTAAGTCTAACAACTGCATCATGATTTCGTGAACCGGTTGGTTGCAGCGCTCAGCCAGTACGTCGACACACGTCGCTTTAGTACCTACGTTAGCCAACAGCTCAGGAAATGGCAATCCTTCATGTGTATCTAACTTAGGCGCGTCACTAAATAATTCGGTTTGTTGACACGCGGCGAAGCTTATCAGGCTATCAATTTCATGCAAGATATCATCGACACAGTCTGTGAGTGTGGCCCCTTGTTTAATCAATTGGTGGCATCCACGCGACTGAACTTGGTCAATGGGCCCAGGAATCGCAAACACATCACGATTTTGCTCAAGTGCATAACGTGCCGTGATCAGCGACCCACTTTGTGGCGCGGCCTCTACCACTAATACGCCTGCCGACAAGCCACTGATCAACCGGTTGCGGCGCGGAAAGTGTTCGGCTCTTGGCGGTGCCTCTGGCCAGAACTCTGAAACCAGTGCGCCCTGTGCTTCAATCCGCTCGGCCAATGCGCGATGTCGTGCAGGATACACATTGGCAAGCCCGCTTCCTAGCACCGCCAATGTCTTGCCGTGGCCTTCAAGAGCGCCTTTGTGTGCTCGGCCATCGATACCTAGCGCAAGCCCACTGGTAATCGCAACACCATGCTCAACCAGTTGTTTAGCAAATTGATACGCCGTTTCTAAACCTTGCGGGGTCGCGTGACGACTGCCCACCATCGCCAATTGAGGCATCGCCAAGCAAGCCAGATCGCCTTGCACATACAAGAGCAAAGGCGGCCGTGCGATTTCTCGGAGTAATGCAGGGTAAGCTGGATGATCAAAGCCAACCAGGTGGCAATGCTCTTGCCTCGCCCACTCAAGGCTACGCTCAATCATGGCATGATTGGGATGCGTGATAGCCTGACATTGCTCCGCGGTTAAGCCAACCGCGGCAAGATCATGAGCAGTTTGCTCACTCAACGCATCGATGGGCACTTTGGCCAACAGCGCGCGTCGCTGAGAAACGCGCAACCGCGGCACTTGGGTCAGTATCAACCACCCTCGCAGGGATTTATCGCGCATAGGCCAGTTGAGGGGAAGGTGGCACCGCATGCATGCCGGCTTTAATTGGCTGACGCGCTTGGGTGATCACAGCCAAACTGACCCAAGGGTATGCCCGAACCACCATGGTTTGTCCCACCGTCACATCAGGCAAGGCGGTCATCGGCTGGGCGGCACTGTCACTTGCGTTTTGATAGCGATACTCACCAGGACCATTTAATACGTTGGCACCGGCTTCAGTGACAGTAAACATTTGCCCGGCTGTCACGCCATCATTGGCGCCTTTATCAAGTACCACAAGCTGACCATTCGCGACATACTCACTGCCATAC
Source organism: Salinivibrio sp. SS2 (assembly GCF_001722075.1). Classification (NCBI taxonomy): domain Bacteria; kingdom Pseudomonadati; phylum Pseudomonadota; class Gammaproteobacteria; order Vibrionales; family Vibrionaceae; genus Salinivibrio; species Salinivibrio sp. SS2. The sequence goes on from NZ_MEBP01000070.1 coordinate 7,326, forward strand.
AGATGCCCTAATAATGTGGCATCAGTTTGAGCCGCTTGGGGCCAAAAACGCGGATGCGTGTTCTCGGGTAAAGGTAACAAGACATCATTGGGGCGCACTTCCTGCACCACTCGTGTCAATGTCATCACACTGCGCCCTTCACTTAGCGCACGAATACGCCCATCAGCCACATGTTTTAAGCTCACCATCGCGGTAGGTTCGGCGCTAGCATCTGACGGCGCAGGGCGTAAAAAGGTTTTCTCAACCCGAAACACTTGCCAATCCTTAACACTCAGCGACGCATCCACATACAGGGTATCGTGCACTGACAGATATTGACGCCCATCCGTCGATCCAAGGACGCGAGGCAGCGCCACCAAACGCGCCTTTTCAACCAGCATGTCCTGCTGTAAGTACGGCAGCAGCATAGGATCGACACTGCTCAGCGCTGGCGTCTTAGGCGAATCTCCCTTTGCTGCAATCGCACGCCTAGGCTTATAGCTAACGGTCGGTTTCCCCGCTTGCCATGTGAGGGTGAGCACATCGCCGGGATAAATCAGATTGGGATCCTTTATGGTCGGATTTGCGTACCACACCTCAGGCCATTGCCAAGGGTTATCGAAAAAGGTAGCGGCGATATCCCACAGGGTATCCCCTCGCTCAACCACATATCGCTGACTCTCGGCAGAGCTGGCTGCCAGTACTGGTAGCGCGATAGCCAATAGCCCAGCGGCGGCGAGATTGAATAGCTTTCTTGTCATCAATGTCTTCCTCACCAGACGGATGATGCTGATGCTGTCAATTGGCTGTCAAAATGTCTAGAATTAACCCAATTACCCCGTGCCGCTTTCGGCACAGTTCAATTTTTATGAGACGTTATGGCTTTATTGAACGTATTAACATTCCCAGATGAGCGTCTTCGCACCGTCGCCAAGCCGGTCGAAGCAGTGACGCCTGAGATCCAAAAAATGGTCGACGACATGCTCGAGACCATGTACGACGAAGACGGTATTGGTCTCGCCGCGACCCAGGTGGATTTTCACCAACGTATCGTGGTGATCGATATATCTGAAACCCGTAATGACCCTATGGTGTTAATTAACCCAGAGATCATCGAAAAACGTGGCGAAGACGGTATCGAAGAAGGCTGCCTGTCCGTACCGGGTTCCCGTGCCTTAGTGCCACGTGCTGCCGAAGTGACTGTGAAAGCGTTAGACCGCGACGGCAATCCATTTCAGTTTGATGCTGACGACCTGTTGGCCATTTGTGTCCAGCATGAGCTCGACCATTTGGAAGGTAAGTTATTTGTTGACTACCTCTCGCCATTGAAGCGTCAACGCATCAAGCAGAAGATGGAAAAAATCAAACGCGCTAACCAAAAAGCAAGCTGAGGTCACTTTGAGTACACCGCTGCGTATTGTATTTGCGGGCACGCCGGATTTTGCCGCGCGCCATTTGCAGGCCCTGCTCAACAGCGAGCATGAGGTGATTGCGGTTTATAGCCGCGAAGATAAACCGGCAGGCCGAGGCAAGAAGCTCACGGCAAGCCCAGTGAAAAAGCTCGCGCTTGAGCATAACTTACCCGTGTATCAACCCCGCACGTTGCGTGATGAACAAGCACAAGCGGAACTGGCTGCCTTAAATGCCGACGTGATGGTGGTGGTCGCTTACGGGCTGATTCTGCCCAAAGCGGTATTGGATACACCTCGTCTGGGCTGTGTAAATGTCCACGGTTCTATCTTGCCACGTTGGCGCGGCGCCGCGCCGATAGAGCGTGCCGTATGGGCGGGCGATACCGAAACCGGTGTCACCATCATGCAGATGGACGAAGGCCTTGATACCGGTGATATGCTAAAAATCGCCACGCTGCCTATCGAAGAAACCGATACCAGTGCCAGCTTGTATACGCGTTTGGCAGAATTGGGGCCCCAAGCCTTGATTGATTGTCTCAATGACATGGCCAACGGCATTATTCTTGCCGAGCCACAAAACGATGCCAAAGCCAACTATGCCGAGAAGCTGACCAAGCAAGAAGCCAAAATTGATTGGACACAAGATGCTGCGTTTATCGGACGCTGCATTCGCGCCTTTAATCCACGTCCAGTCAGCTACTTCACCTTGGGAGAGCAAAATATCAAAGTCTGGCAGGCCAATGTGCTCGACATTGATGTTGACGCCACACCGGGCACAGTGATCAATACCGATAAGCACGGTATTCAGGTTGCTACCGGAAAAGGTGTACTCCAGCTAACGCAGCTTCAGCCTCCCGGTAAAAAAGCCATGCAAGCCCATGAGCTGCTCAACGCCCGCCGTGAATGGTTTGAGATTGGTACACGGCTATAATGAACACGGTTTCCCGTGTCATCGTCATTCAAAGGCCAGTCCACTGGCCTTTTTTATTGGTTAACGCCCCTTGGTGGCATACGACTCGCCACTTGGCTGCAATGTAGGTAACAGCATGAATGTAAGAGCCGCGGCTGCCCGCGTTCTGTATCAAGTTGTCGATCAGGGTCAGTCCCTGTCACAACAACTGCCTTTAGCCCAGCAACGTATCGCACCGCGTGACGCGGCCTTATTACAAGAGATGTGTTATGGCACCTTACGTTGGTTGCCACGCCTTGAGCAAATCGTGCAATCCTTGATGGATAAGCCACTGAAAGGCAAACAACGTGTCTTCCATCACCTCATTCTGGTCGGCCTGTATCAATTAGGTTATATGCGCATCCCAGCGCATGCAGCAGTGGCTGAAACCGTGAACGCCACCCAAACACTCAAGCGCCCTCAACTTCGTGGGTTGATCAATGCCATCTTGCGTCAATATCAACGCGAGCAAACCGCGTTAGATGAAGCCAGTACCGCCAATGCCGCCGGCGAGTTTTGCCACCCCAGTTGGCTACTCAAGCGGTTACAAGAAGCATATCCGGAGCAATGGCAAGCAATTGTCGCAGCCAACCATCAAAAAGCGCCCATGTGGCTGCGGGTTAATCGTCAGTACCATCGCCCTGATACCTATCTTGCACTACTCAAAGAAGCGGGCATTGATGGAGAGTGCTTCGTTGAGGCTGGCGATGCGATCAAATTAGCCAAGCCGTGCGATGTCTCGCGCTTACCAGGGTTTGACCAAGGTTGGGTATCCGTCCAAGACGCCGCCGCCCAGCTCGCGGTCGACTACCTGACCCCGCAAGCAAACGAGACGATTCTTGATTGCTGTGCGGCACCGGGCGGAAAAACCTGTCATATCTTAGAGCACCAACCTAGCGCACACGTGACCGCGATTGATGCCGATGCGCAAAGATTGAGCCGCGTCAAAGAGAACCTTGCTCGACTGGGGCTTAATGCCACGGTGAAACAAGCCGATGCTCGCGAACCCAGCGCTTGGCATTCAGGTCCCGCATTTGACCGTATTTTGCTGGATGCACCCTGTTCGGCAACCGGTGTGATCCGTCGCCACCCCGACATCAAATGGTTACGCCGTGATAGCGACATTGCCGCCCTCGTCACGCTCCAAGCGGCAATCTTGGATGCAATGTGGCAGCAGCTTAAGCCGGGCGGTACTCTTGTGTATGCAACCTGTTCTGTTTTACCTGATGAAAATCGCCATCAAATCCGTGATTTTCTCGCCCGTACACCAGATGCCAACTTACGCACCGGCACGTCAGAAGTACCGGGGCGTCAGGTTTTACCCGGCGAGCAAGACATGGACGGCTTTTACTACGCATGCTTGGAAAAGTCACTGACCTAAGTGCCAAGCAGGGAGAGTTAATAACATGAAAATCATCATCTTGGGCGCCGGACAAGTCGGCGGCACCTTGGCAGAAAACTTGGTGGGTGAAAACAACGACATCACCATTGTCGATTGTGCGCCTGAACGACTGCGTGACTTGCAAGACAAATACGATCTGCGCGTGGTGCAAGGCTATGCCAGCCATCCCTCAACGCTGCAAGAAGCTGGCGCACAAGATGCTGATATGTTAGTTGCGGTCACCAATTCTGACGAGACCAATATGATTGCTTGTCAGGTTGCGTATACCCGATTTAATACACCTAACCGTGTCGCCCGGATCCGCAGCCCAGAGTACTTGGCAGTCAAAGATCAGCTGTTTAATCGCGAGGCCTGCCCGGTCGATCATTTAATTGCGCCCGAAGAGCTCGTTACCCGCTACATTCGCCGCCTCATTGAATATCCCGGGGCGCTGCAGGTGGTCGGTTTTGCCGATAACAAAGTGGGCTTAGTCGCCGTCAAAGCGTATTACGGCGGCCCGCTTGTCGGAAAGGCCTTGTCGGCGCTGCGTGAGCATATGCCGCACGTCGATACCCGTGTTGCCGCTATCTTCCGTCGCGATCGCCCCATTCGTCCGCAAGGCACCACCATTATCGAAGCCGATGACGAAGTGTTTTTTGTCGCCGCCAGTAACCACATTCGCTCCGTGATGAGTGAATTGCAACGCCTCGAAAAACCCTACAAACGGATCATGATTGTCGGGGGCGGGAATATCGGGGCTGGCCTAGCCATGGCACTTGAACGCCAATACAGCGTTAAGCTTATCGAGCGCGATCCTGCCCGAGCCGAACACCTATCTGAGTTGCTGGAAGATACCACGGTATTTTGTGGCGATGCCTCCGATCAAGAGCTGTTGAGCGAAGAGCACATTGACCAAATCGATGTCTTTATCGCGGTGACCAACGAAGATGAAGCAAACATCATGTCTGCCATGTTGGCCAAACGCCTTGGGGCAAAGAAAGTCATGGTGCTGATTCAACGCGGTGCGTATGTCGACTTGGTACAAGGCGGCGCGATCGATATTGCCATCTCGCCTCAACAAGCGACTATCTCTGCCCTGCTAACCCACGTGCGTCGTGGTGACATCGTCAATGTGTCATCGCTACGGCGTGGCGCGGCCGAAGCCATCGAGGCCATCGCTCATGGTGATGCTGCAACATCCAAAGTCGTGGGCCGTGAGATTGGCGATATCAAACTGCCCCCCGGCACCACCATCGGGGCAGTGGTACGTGGCGAAGAAGTGTTGATTGCACACGATAAAACCGTGATCCAACAAGACGACCATGTGGTGATGTTCTTGGTCGATAAAAAATACATTCCAGACGTAGAGCGCCTGTTCCAGCCCAGTCCTTTCTTTCTCTAAATCAATGCCCTGTAGGCCAATCTGGCCTACAGGTACACACTTTTGGCTCGCGCACTGCCAGCGCCCTAAATTTGGGTATACACTGATAATAACGTGTTTTTTCGGCCCCCGACCGGACAGGGAGTATCAACGTAGCCATGTCGGATGATCAGTTTCAACAATCGACCGGTTTTCTAAAGAAAGCCGTGCCGTTAATGATGAAATACAAGGTGCCCACCACCCCTACCAACTACGCATTGTGGTACACCTATGTCGCGGATACCGATCCTCAACTCAATGCGGATGTGGACGACACGCTCACACATCATGGCACCTGCAGTCCGCTGCAAAGTGACATGCTCTACCAAAAACACGTCGCCGATAAACACAGCCAAGACATGAGCGCTCTCAAGCAAAGCCTCGAGTCGATGATGACCGAGATGAGCCACTCGATGTCGGATACGTTGCAAGACACCGATGCCTTCCAGAGTGTGTTAGATCGCACCTTCGAACAGCTTGCGCGGGTGGAAGATGAAGGCTTGTCTATCGATGAGACCATCGCGGTCGTGCGTAACGTGGTTAAAGACTCCCAATCGCTCACCCAGTCGACCCGCTACTTCAAGCACCAGCTCAGTGATGCGCAGCAAGAGATCTCTCAGCTCAAACAGACGCTGGCAGAAATGACAGAGCAAGCCACGCATGATGGCTTAACCGGCCTATTAAACCGCCGCGCCTTCGACCGAGAACTCGCCGCCTATATCGACAGCAATCTCACTCCGCCTTTTTGCCTCGCCATGATTGACCTTGACCACTTTAAAAAGCTCAACGACACCTATGGTCATGTGATTGGCGATACTGTGCTAAAACAAGTGGCGAAGCGCCTCAGCGATTACTGTCGTGATGGCATCCAAGCCTTTCGTTATGGCGGCGAAGAGTTTGCTTTGCTCATCCCGCAAAAACGTCTCAATGGCGCCAAGCGGATTGCTGAAACGATACGCACCGCTATCGACCGGATGATTATCAAAGACAGACGCCGAGGCAACACGCTCAACCATATCACGGTATCGATTGGCGTTGCAGAGTACGATAATGAAACGGGTGAGTCTGCGTCAGATCTCATTCATCGTGCTGACAAGCACTTATACAGCGCGAAGAAACTCGGCCGCAATCGCGTGATGCCGATAAATTAATCCTCACCTGCGCCTTATTTGATCTTGGCTAAGTTTCAGCCCAATACGCTCGGGCAAAATGGTGTTTTTTACGTGCCACACATAAAGGACACCTATGAATTGCCATCGCATCAATGAACTGCTCGAGCTGTTAAATCAGTCGTGGCAGAAAACGCCGGAGCGCTCACTGGTCGAGATGCTCACTGTCATTGCCCAAGAGGCTGGCCATCAAGACGGGCTGGATAACATCTCGGACGACACCTTGATCTATCAACTCAAAATGCGACTAGAAGATAAAAATGCCCCCATTCCCGGCTTGGCAAAAGACAGCGAAGAGGACTTCAAAGCCGCTATCTTGCGTGCTCGTGGTATCCAATCTTAAGCGGAATGAGGCAGGGAGCACACATAGAGCGCTGTTATAGCTGGAATTGTTCTAGTTTGTGACTGTTTCGCAAACTATGACACTGATAGAGTATTCGCGAATCTGGCTACGCTATAATCACGCGTCACAACGATAAACAGGGTCTGGCAACGTACCAAGGCCTCGACATCCCAAGGAAAGCCAATGTCATGAGCAACGAAAAGATAGACGTCAAAGACGTGACCGCAAAAGAATACAATCCGAAGACCCATAAAGGGGCTGACGATCGCTTTAATCCAAGCAATCGCATCTATGTACGCGCGGTAAAAGGCTATTACCAAAAAATGCGCCGCTACATGGGCTGGTTTTTCATGGTGCTGTTTCTTGCTATTCCTTGGATCCCGTATCAAGGGCGCCAAGCGATTTTGCTCGATATCGGCAACCAGAAGTTCACCTTTTTTGGCACCACACTTTGGCCACAAGATCTGACCTTATTGGCAGCCTTGTTGATGCTTGGGGCGTTCGGACTCTTTTTTATTACCACCTTCCTCGGCCGCGTCTGGTGCGGATACCTTTGCCCGCAAACTGTGTGGACCTTCCTGTTTATCTGGTTTGAAGAAAAGCTCGAAGGTGCTGCCAACAAGCGTCGTAAGCAAGACTCATTAAAACTGACGCCTGAGCTAGCCGTACGCAAAACCGCGAAACACGCGGCATGGTGGGTGATTTCTTTAATTACGGGCATGACCTTTGTCGGCTATTTTGTCCCCATGCGCGAGCTGGCGGTGGACTTAGTCACCTTTGATACCAGTTTCTGGGTCGGTTTTTGGGTGATTTTCTTTGCCGCCTGTACTTACGGAAATGCGGGATGGATGCGCTCGATTATGTGTATCCATATGTGTCCCTATGCACGTTTCCAATCCGCCATGTTCGACAAAGACACTTTTATTGTCGGCTATGATGTCGAACGGGGTGAAAAACGTGGCCCACGTCCACGTAAAAAAGATCCTAAAGAGTTGGGGCTGGGTGACTGTATTGACTGTAATTTATGTGTTCAAGTCTGCCCAACCGGCATCGATATTCGCAATGGCCTACAGTATGAATGTATCAACTGTGGTGCCTGTATTGATGCCTGTGATCAAACCATGGACCGCATGGGTTATGAACGCGGACTGATAAGCTATACCACCGAGCATAAGCTTGAAGGGAAGAAGACGGCAGTTATGCGACCCAAACTGGTCGGTTACGGCGTCGTTATGACCATTGTCACGGCTATGTTTATCTACTTAGCCATGTCCGTGATGCCCATGGAATTGGATGTCATTCGTGACCGTAACCAGCTGTATCGCGTCAACAATCAAGGGCTGATTGAGAATACTTACACGCTGAAAATCCTCAATAAGACCCAAAGTGATGAAACCTATACCCTCTCGGTGAAAGGGCTAAAAGACGTGCAATGGTACGGCCCACAAACCGTTAAAGTGCAAGCGGGAGAAGTGTTCTCACTGCCCATCAGTTTAGGCGTAGACACCTACGAGATGACCCAACGCATTGCCGACATCACTTTTGTCATGGAGCGTGCATCGGGCGACAAACAAAAAGAGGTCCAAGCGGAAAGCCGCTTTATTACAGACCTTTAATCAGCCACTCAGCTGATTGGTAACAAGGGCGCATGCAGCGCCCTTTTTATTTGTTACCATGACACTTCTGTGCTGAATGAGTAGCAAACCATGACTGAACCTGGCTTTGATTTTCACGCCCTCACCCCTGAGCATCAACTGGATGCCATTGAGTCGGTAGGGATTTACCCACAATCGGGTTTACTTGCACTGAATAGCTACGAGAATCGGGTCTATCAATTTGTTGCCGATGATGGCAAGCGCTACGTGGTGAAGTTTTATCGCCCTGCCCGCTGGACAGACGAGCAAATACTTGAAGAACATGCGTTTTGCCAAGAGTTAGTCGACGCGGAGGTTCCCGTCGTCGCCCCACTCGTTCTCGACGGGACCAGCTTGTTTCATTTCAACGGCTACCGTTTTGCATTGTTTCCCAGCGTGGGTGGGCGCAACTTTGAAGTCGACAACTGGGACCAGCTCGAAGCGGTTGGCCGCTATCTTGGCCGTATTCACCAAGTCGGTGCCGCTCGACCTTTTCAGGCACGTGCGCGATTTGATCTCGACACCCACCTCTACCAACCTCGCCAAGCATTGACCCATGCGAGTCTGATCCCCGATGGGATTAAATCGACCTTTTTCTCCGATCTTGACCGACTGATCGATGCCATTAGCGAAAGATGGCACACCAACTGGCCGATTATCCGTTTGCATGGCGACTGCCACCCGAGCAATATTCTATGGCGCGATGGCCCGTTATTTGTCGACTTTGACGACACCCGCAATGGCCCCGCGATTCAAGATCTGTGGCTGTTTTTAAACGGCAGCCGTGCCGATCAGCTGGCCCAACTTGATACCCTTGCCGAAGGCTATCGTGAGTTTAGTGAATTTCCCGCTGACCAATTGCAACTGATCGAGCCCTTACGTGGTCTGAGAATGGTGCACTATATGGCGTGGTTAGCAAAACGCTGGCAAGACCCGGCATTTCCACGTGCATTCCCTTGGTTTGCTGAGGCAAAATACTGGGAAAGTCAGGTGCTTGCTTTTAAAGAGCAGCTTGCCGCCTTACAAGCGCCATCGCTTACCTTGTACCCGTAAGCGTTCAACCGATAACGGAGAGTCATTCAATGATGCTGAAAAAACTGCTTCCTATCTTGCTCGTACTCGGCCTTGCGGCCTGCTCTGAGCCTGAAAATGTCGAGTCGACAAGCCAACAGGCCACGACGCAAACCCAATCCCAAACTGAGCCAGCAGAAGCGATCGACGTCCCCGCCGCCAAACCCGGCCGCTTCAAGGCGGGAGAGGATTATCAAATCCTAGACACCGCAGCGACCGATACCCCAACGGTGACCGAGTTCTTCTCGTTTTACTGTCCGCACTGCTTCCAATTTGAGCCACTGGTTCAGCAGTTGAAGCAGCAAGTGCCTGATAATGCGAAAGTAGTGAAAAATCACGTTTCTTTCATGGGCGGCAACATGGGTGAAGTGGTCACACGCGCCTATGCAACGGCCGTGGTCTTAAACGTTGAAGACACCATGATCCCGGTGATTTTTGACCGTATTCATGTGGCCCAAAATGCGCCTAAGTCGCTAGATGACGTTCGCCAGATGTTTGTCGACAACGGTGTCGACGGCAAAGAATTTGACTCGGCTTACAACAGTTTTGCCGCCAACTCGATGGCCAAACGATTTGATCAATCTTTTGAAAAAGCCGGCCTACGCGGCGTGCCTGCGGTGATCGTGAACGGTAAATATCACGTGACACCGAAAACCGTCGAAACCCCTGAAGAGTACTTCCAACTAATTAACTTCCTGTTAAGCCAGAAGTAATCAACTGACTTGGGCGTTGAGATGGCGAAGTAAGCCATCCATCGCCCGATACCCTAAGGCCTCAGCAAGGTGAGGGCGGCTTATCGCCTCCGCTTCGGCCAGATCGGCAATCGTCCTCGCCACTTTAATGATCCTATGGTATGCCCGCACAGACAGCCCTAATCGATGCAATGCCTGTTCGAGAAATGCGGCATCCGCCTGCGCAAGCTGACAATATTCCTCCATTTCGCGATTGCTGAGTAACGCATTCACTTTCCCTTGCCTCGCCAACATACGCGCACGGGCACACGCAACTCTTTCCCGTGCCTTTGCGGTTGATTCACCACGGTCGCCACCGCTCGATAACATCCCGCGCGGCAGTGCCGGGATCTCAATCGACATATCAAACCTATCCAGCAAAGGGCCAGATAAACGCGCCAAATAGCGCAACACTTGCTGTGGATTAGAGCGCGCCAACTCGCCCTCATGATGGCCTGTCGGGCTCGGGTTTAATGCGCCAATCAACTGAAAACGCGCGGGGAAACGGGTTTTACCGTTAGCACGCGAGATAATAATTTCACCCGACTCCAGCGGCTCGCGGAGCGCATCAAGCACACGACGCTCAAACTCTGGCATTTCATCCAAAAACAGCACCCCTTGGTGCGCCAATGAGATCTCCCCGGGACGCGGGACCGTTCCGCCCCCGACCAGTGCCGCCATAGAACTAGAGTGATGAGGACTTCGAAACGGTCGCTGACGCCAGTTTCCCTCATGTAAAGGTTGCTGGGTTAATGACGTGACCGCGGCGGAGGCTAACGCTTCTTCGTCGTTCATGGGAGGAAGCAAGTCGCACAAGCGCGACGCTAACATGGTTTTTCCCGTTCCGGGCGGTCCAACAAAAAGCAGATTATGTGAACCACTGGCGGCGATTTCTAGCGCGCGTTTGCCTTGCTGCTGGCCGATGATGTCACGTAAGCAGCGAGTTGGCGCCGGCGTCGTATCATCATGTGGTGTCGCGTTAAGCTGCAAACTCTGTTGGCCAGCTAAGTGCTGACACACTGCGATTAAATCGGGCGCTGACACATGGCGCTCGCTGTCCACCAACGCCACTTGGCTAGCGTTATCATCAGGGACCACGAGCGCACGCTGCGCTTTTTGACTGGCAAGCGCCGCCGGTAATGCCCCTTTGACGGGACGCAACTGCCCGGATAACGCTAGCTCACCGAGAAACTCAAATTCATGCAGCCGTTTCGCTGGAATTTGCCCTGAGGCGACCAAAATGCCAAGCGCGATAGGCAAATCAAAACGCCCACCTTCTTTCGGTAAATCCGCCGGTGCTAAATTGACAGTAATACGCCGTGACGGAAATTCAAAATTGGAGGTCACAATGGCACTTCTGACCCGATCACGCGCTTCTTTGACCGTGGTTTCCGGTAACCCCACCAGCGCAAATCCTGGCAATCCATTGGAAATGTGAACTTCAACCGTCACATTGGGAGCCTCTACCCCGACACACGCTCGGCTATGCACAATCGCTAGCGCCATGACTCTATCCTGCCATTACTATGAAACCTTGCGCTTATGGTGACGAGAGAATTTGTGATTCAGAGTAATTTTTTCTTGTCATGCGAGTGAGGTCTGTGATACCACTACAAATGCACAACAATTAAACATGAGACTCGGCGCCAGATCGAGTTCGTGACTGACCTGTAACAAGCAGGCGAAAACAAAAACATAATTAACAAAACGCCCAACAATGGGCGACTAACGACAAGAAAAGACAGACAAATGCCAAACTTCGCTACCGTCCTCATTATTCGCCTTATCGTGGTCATTCTACCGCGAGGGGTGTAGGTACGCGAAACACAGCAGCAAACATCGCAACCAAGCCCCCGCACCCAACCAGGTTCGGGGGCTTTTTTCATTCATGTGGTCAAGCCACACAAAAACGGAAGCAGCAAAAATGGAGAGCGCAGACACTGACTATTCGCACACCTGCCCTCCCCGTTCATTCGGGGAGGGGCGACGATGACAGGTGCACAATGGGTTGTGGAAGCCTTACGTAAGCAAGGCGTTGAAACGGTATTTGGTTATCCGGGTGGCGCCATCATGCCAGTCTATGATGCGCTATACGACGGCGGCGTCGAACACATTTTATGTCGCCACGAACAAGGCGCTGCCATGGCCGCCATCGGTTATGCTCGTGCTAGCGGGCGTCCCGGCGTCTGCCTAGCGACCTCTGGCCCCGGCGCGACGAATCTGATCACCGGATTGGCCGATGCAATGATGGACTCCGTCCCAGTGGTCGCCATCACAGGCCAAGTGGCCAGCCCATTAATCGGCACGGATGCTTTCCAAGAAATTGATGTCTTAGGTTTGTCTTTGGCCTGTACCAAACATAGCTTTTTGGTCACAGACCCCGCAGACCTTACCGCCACGCTCGAAAAGGCGTTCGTCGTGGCACAATCAGGCCGCCCGGGGCCTGTGTTAGTCGATATAGCTAAAGACGTACAACAAGCGCTGATCCCTGCGCCCCGAGAGGCCTCAGTGCCTGCGCCCACTGGCATCCCTCTGGATGCTGTCGCGCTCGAACATGCCAATGCGCTGATCCAAAAAAGCGAGCGCCCTATGCTGTATGTCGGTGGTGGCGTGGTGTTAGGCAAAGCAACGGCGGCGCTTCGTGACTATCTTACTCGCAGTCAAATGCCCGTTGTAAGTACCCTCAAAGGGCTAGGCACCGTTAACAAAGACTATCCGCACTATTTAGGCATGTTGGGTATGCACGGCACCAAAGCCGCCAACCTTGCGGTACAGCAATGTGATTTGTTGATTGCCGTCGGGGCCCGTTTTGATGATCGCGTCACCGGGAAGCTCGATACCTTTGCTCCTCACGCAAAGGTAGTGCATGTGGATATTGATGCAGCAGAATTAAACAAGCTGCGCCGCGCACAAGCGCCGGTTTGCGCTGAGCTGAATACCGTCTTACCCAAGCTCGCCACGCCCAACACCTCACCGGCATGGCGAGAGCAAGTACATCACTGGCAACAGCAGCATGCATGGCGTTACGACCATCCCGGCGATGCCATTTATGCGCCTGCGCTACTGAAAACCCTATCAGACAGTATGCCGGCGCAAACCGTGATCGCCACCGATGTCGGTCAACATCAAATGTGGGTCGCCCAGCATGTGACGCCTAGCGAGCCCGAAAACCTATTGACCTCGGCAGGACTTGGCACCATGGGGTTTGGTTTACCCGCCGCGATGGGAGCGAAGATCGCACGCCCCCACGATGAAGTGGTGCTGGTGACCGGTGATGGCTCATTTATGATGAATATCCAAGAGCTTGGCACCTTAAAACGCCGAGGCATCGGCGTGAAAATCATCCTGCTCGACAATCAACGCTTAGGCATGGTGCGCCAGTGGCAACAGCTCTTTTTTGATCAGCGCTACAGCGAGACCAATTTATCTGACAACCCTGATTTTCTCACCTTAGCGCGCGCCTTTGACATACCGGGACACCGTATCCGCTGCAAAGAAGAAATACATGCTGGGCTGACCATGATGATGGGCCATCCCGGTCCTTACTTGCTACACGTTGCTATCGATGAAATGGAAAATGTTTGGCCGCTGGTGCCACCCGGTGCGGCCAACCAACAAATGATGGAGCAAAGCTGATGACACAACACCAATTTTCGATTCATGCTACCCACAGTCCAGAATTATTGGAGCGCATCTTGCGCGTGATCCGTCACCGTGGTTTTACCGTGCGTCAGCTCAATGTCTCCATGCCCACAGCGGCGGGCGAGGTAATCTTTGACGTGACCGTCGAAAGCCAACGCGCGATCGAGACCTTGCGACCACAACTGACTAAGCTATGGGACGTGGTTGAGGTACTCACACCCTCAACCCAATCACATTCCCTACGCGCATAAAAAAGGAAAATAACATGTCGACAAATACCGCTGATTACATTTGGTCTAACGGTGAAATGATCGCTTGGCAGGATGCCACTGTGCACGTACTGACTCACGCGATGCATTATGGTACCTCCGTCTTCGAGGGGATCCGTTGTTACGACACCCCAAACGGCCCGGTGGTCTTTCGCCATCGTGAGCATATGCAGCGCTTAAAAGACTCAGCCAAAATCTACCGCTTCCCGATCCCCTTTAGTGTCGATGCCCTAATGGAAGGGTGCCGCGAAACCCTGCGTGTTAATCAACTGCGCTCGGCGTATATCCGGCCGTTAGGCTTTGTGGGTAACGTAGGTTTAGGCGTTTGTCCGCCTGTAGATACAGAAATGGATGTCATCATTGCTGCGTTCAGTTGGGGCAGCTACCTCGGTGAAGATGCACTGGCCCAAGGCGTGGATGCGATGATCTCAAGCTGGAACCGCGCCGCCCCAAACACCATCCCCACCGCAGCTAAAGCCGGCGGAAACTATTTATCCTCCCTACTGGTAGGAGGCGAAGCTCGCCGCCATGGTTACGCCGAAGGGATTGCTCTGGACGTACGCGGCTTTTTATCCGAAGGCGCGGGAGAAAACCTCTTTGTGATCAAAAATGGCGTGATCAGTACCCCCCCCGCCACCAGCGCGATTTTGCCAGGGATCACCCGTGACTCGATCATCACCCTTGCAAAAGAGCAGGGCTACACCGTGCGCGAAGAGCCGATTGCACGCGAAGCGCTTTATCTGGCCGATGAGGTGTTTATGACTGGCACCGCGGCCGAGATTGTTCCCGTACGCAGCGTCGATCAGATCACGGTCGGCGAAGGCCAACGAGGCCCGATCACCGCCGCGTTACAACAAGCCTTTTTCGGCTTGTTTGATGGTACCACCGACGACAAATGGGGCTGGCTTGACCCCGTTAACCCTCAGCACAGCGAATAAAGGCAAAGGAGCCGTAATTATGCCAACCTATCGTTCCGCTACTACCACCCACGGTCGCAACATGGCAGGGGCGCGCGCGTTATGGCGCGCCACTGGCGTCAAAGATGACGACTTTGGCAAACCCATTATTGCCGTGGTGAACTCCTTTACCCAGTTTGTTCCCGGTCATGTCCATCTCAAAGACATGGGCCAGCTGGTGGCGAAAGAAATCGAGCAAGCCGGCGGTATCGCCAAAGAGTTCAATACCATCGCGGTCGATGACGGTATCGCTATGGGTCACGGCGGCATGCTCTACTCGTTGCCTTCTCGCGAGATCATTGCCGATTCCGTGGAGTACATGGTCAACGCGCACTGTGCCGACGCCATGGTGTGTATTTCCAACTGCGACAAGATCACTCCGGGCATGCTGATGGCCGCTATGCGCCTGAATATCCCGGTAATCTTTGTGTCGGGCGGCCCGATGGAAGCGGGCAAAACCAAACTGTCCGATCAAATCCTCAAGCTCGATTTGGTCGATGCCATGATGCAAGGCGCCAATCCGGACGTCTCCGATGAGCAAAGCGAGCAAATCGAACGCTCCGCCTGCCCAACCTGTGGCTCGTGCTCTGGCATGTTTACCGCCAACTCGATGAACTGTTTGACCGAAGCGCTGGGGCTGAGCCAGCCGGGTAATGGTTCCATGCTCGCCACCCATGCCGACCGAGAGCAATTGTTCATCAACGCCGGCAAACGTATTGTGGGTCTGACCAAACGCTACTACGAGCAGGACGATGACAGCATCTTGCCACGCAATATCGCCAACCGTGCCTCATTTGAAAATGCTATGGCGCTGGATATTGCCATGGGTGGGTCCACCAATACGGTGTTGCACCTGCTGGCCGCTGCGCAAGAAGGCGAGATTGATTTTGATATGGATGACATCGATCGCATGTCTCGCCAAGTACCTCACCTTTGCAAAGTCGCGCCGTCAACCCAGCAATATCATATGGAAGATGTACACCGCGCTGGGGGAGTGATGGGCATTCTTGGGGAGCTGCAGCGCGCGAACCTGCTCAATGTCAAACAACAAACCGTGCTGGGGATGAGCCTCGAGGAACAGCTCGCCCAGTATGACATCATGCAAACCGATGATGAGGACGTGAAGTCTTTTTATCGCGCCGGCCCCGCAGGCATCCGCACCACCCAAGCGTTCTCACAACGTTGCCGTTGGGACACCCTGGATGATGATCGCCAATCCGGGTGTATTCGTGCCCATGAATACGCCTTTAGTCAAGATGGCGGACTTGCCGTGCTACAAGGCAACATCGCCTTGAACGGCTGCATCGTCAAAACCGCAGGGGTGGATGAAAGCATACTGACCTTTGAAGGCCCCGCGGTGGTGTTTGAAAGCCAAGACAGCGCGGTAGATGCCATTTTAGGTGGCAAAGTGAAAGCGGGTGATGTGGTGGTGATCCGCTATGAAGGCCCGAAAGGTGGCCCAGGCATGCAAGAAATGCTGTATCCGACCACCTACTTAAAATCGATGGGATTGGGTAAATCCTGTGCCCTGCTCACCGATGGCCGCTTCTCCGGGGGGACATCTGGGCTGTCCATCGGCCATGTTTCGCCCGAAGCAGCCAATGGCGGCACCATCGCCTTAGTCGAAGATGGCGATCGGATTCGTATCGATATTCCTAGCCGAGAAATCAGCCTACTGGTAGATGAAGCCACCCTCGCCACCCGCCGTGCTGAGGTGAACGCTCGCGGTTGGAAGCCTAAAGACCGCCAACGCCAAGTCTCCTTCGCGCTAAAAGCGTATGCCAGTCTCGCCACCAGTGCCGATAAAGGTGCAGTACGCGATCGCAGTAAGTTGGAGGAATAACCATGCAACAGGCGCAAACGTCACCCGAACAACCCATGGATGGCCCGGATTACTTAAGGAATATTTTACGTGCGCCTGTCTATGAAGTGGCGACTGTCTCGCCACTTCAGGCCATGAAGCGACTCTCTGAGCGCTTAGGTAATCAGGTTCAACTCAAACGTGAAGACCGTCAGCCCGTGCACTCATTTAAGCTACGCGGCGCGCATAACATGATGGCGCAGCTGACAGAGGCGCAGAAAAAAGCGGGCGTGATCGCTGCATCAGCGGGTAACCACGCCCAAGGTGTCGCCCTGTCCGGCAGTAAACTGGGTATCAAAGCCACCATTGTCATGCCCCGCACCACTCCCGCCATCAAAGTTGAAGCCGTTAAAGGCTTTGGGGGGAATGTGGTCCTACACGGCAATAACTTTGATGAAGCGAAAAGCAAAGCACAAGCGCTGGCCGACCAACACGGCTATACCTTTGTGCCCCCTTTTGATCATCCGCAGGTCATTGCCGGACAGGGCACGATCGGGCTGGAGCTGGTGCAACAAAACAGCCACCTTGATTACATTTTTGTCCCGGTCGGCGGCGGTGGTATTGCTGCCGGTGTCGCGGTGCTTATCAAGCAGCTTATGCCCAATATCAAGGTGATCGGTGTGGAGGCGGAAGACTCGGCATGTCTGCGTGCCGCCTTGGATGCAGGCTTTCCCGTCACCTTAGAGCGGGTGGGAACTTTTGCCGATGGGGTGGCGGTTAAACGGATTGGTGACGAATCATTTCGACTGTGTCAGCAATACCTAGACGACAGTATTACCGTCTCCAGTGATGCGATTTGTGCTGCCGTACAAGATATTTTCGAAGACACGCGCGCTATCTCTGAACCGTCAGGTGCCTTAGCACTCGCCGGTCTCAAGCATTATGTCGACAAGCACCAACTACAAAACAAGCAATTGGGAGCGGTACTGTCGGGCGCCAACACCAACTTCCACTCACTACGCTACGTGTCTGAGCGTGCTGAACTGGGGGAGAAACGTGAAGGCCTACTGGCGGTGACCATCCCCGAGCAAACCGGTGCATTTTTGCAGTTTTGCGATATTCTCGGTGGCCGCGCGGTTACCGAATTTAACTATCGCTATGGCGACGACCAATTGGCCAATATTTTTGTTGGGGTACGTTTACTGGGCGGGCAAGAAGAGCTCGACAGTATTTTGCATGATTTGCGCCAAGCCGGTTATCCGGTCGAGGACTTATCTGACGATGAGATGGCCAAGGTACACGTACGCTACATGATTGGTGGGCGACCATCTGTGCCGCTTAACGAGCGCCTGTATAGCTTTGAGTTTCCGGAATACCCCGGGGCATTACTGCACTTTTTGCAAACCTTGGGCACCCACTGGAACATTAGCTTATTCAACTACCGCAACCATGGTTCAGATTATGGCCGTGTGTTGTGTGGATTTGAACTTGGCGAGCAGGACTTACTCGCGTTTACCGCCCATTTGCGTGAACTGGGTTATGCGTGGAAGGACGAAACGGCTAATCCAGCCTATCGCTTCTTTCTCTCTCGCCGTTAAGCGAATAATACAAAAAGGCCCGACAGGGGATGTCGGGCCGATAACAGAGGTTAGACGCGCTTATCTGGCGAGAGTGATACCAGATACTCGGCAATCGATAAGGCATTATCCATCACCGTTTGGCGCGCCACTTGAGGCAACTGGCTTAACATACTGGTCAGAGCCGCTAAATCATCGCGGTGAGAGAAGGCAATATCTCGCTCGTCTGTTTCACCGTAAATAAACCAATTAAATGGGCGACCAGTGATCTCTGCAATCGTGATGAGCGCGAGAATCTTAGGATCGGTCTTTCCCGACTCCACATCCAAGTAGGTTTGGCGCGCCACATTTAAACGCTTCGCCATGTCTACTTGGGTTATTTTACTGAATTCCCGTGCTTCACGGATCCGTTGCGCCATGCGCGCTGTCGAAATCACCATGGTCCATGCCTCATCTCTGTTACCCGGGCCGTTTAAACATCGGCTCCCGTCACATCACCGACCTTGCATTATGCATGGCTCGGCGGGCCTATCATGGGCGCTGTCATCGATAGTGTGATGCTACGCTGCTGATGCCTACCTCAGTAAGCAGGCACTTACCCGCATATCTAATCAGGCAGGCAGGCCTTTAGGCACGCTGTGCGGCCTTAGAATAGTTCACCAAGAATGAGGCCATGTTCACGCTCTGGTTCAAGATCGCCGTACGTGCTTCATGCGGTAAACGAGAGAAGTGCTCTAACAAGCGGTTCACATCTTGCTTGTACTGCACATCGTGCATCTCGACGTCTTCATCGCCATACACAAACCAAACTAACGGGCGCTCAGTCAGCTCAGCGATGTTCGACAACATGCGCACACGCGGTTCGGTTTTACCGTTTTCGATATCCAAGTAAGTTTGGCGTGCGACATTGAGTAGCTTGGCCATTTTTACTTGAGTGATCCCTTTCCACTCACGGGCTTCTTTGATGCGCTTAGCGACTTGGTTTTTAGAGTCAATCATTGCTTCCTCTCTACAACTTATCAATGTTGGTACTTGTCCATCGACTATGCACAATGCAGGCCAAGTTATTAGGCAGGACTAAAAGCAATAAAAATCATAAACTTATGGTATAGAATAGCGTTCTGTTTGTATTTTCAGGCGGGATGCCTGAGATTGAGTGCAAAATGATTTGCATTTTGCAAAATGTGTCACTGCAGATCGCATTTTTGTAGCAAAACGGCAGTAATTGATAAAAGATCAACCACGCTCCTAGTCAGAGCTGTCGGCGAACATTAAAGTTTGAAACTTTCCTCCCGTTCAAGGCTTATCTGTACGTAACGCCGTAGGAAAAAAGTGACAATAAAGTTTGAAACTAAATCAATCCCACCACCGAATGAACAGGTAGTGTTCAAAAGTCTGTGTCACTCCTATAGTTAACCCTCAACAGGGAGTGATACATCAATGTCCGACAAATACGAAATTGATATTCAAGCTTTTGCTAAGGCACTGCAATCTGGACAAGACCTTAACGGGAAAGATGGACTGCTAACGCCGTTGATTAAACAGATCACCGAAGCTGCTTTGGCTGCTGAGATGGATGAGCACCTGACCAAAGAGGGTCAGCCTAACCGTAAAAACGGTGTCTCTCAGAAAACCATCAAAACCGCTTCAGGCTCGTTCGAACTAGACACGCCCCGTGATCGCAACGGCTCTTTCGAGCCGCAGACCGTTAAGAAGTATCAGACTCGGTTAACCGATGAGATGGAGCGTAATATTATCTCATTATTTGCACTTGAGAATAGCTACAAAAGCATTCGTGAGTACCTTCTTGAAATGTATGGGACTGAGGTGTCCTATGGCACGATAAACGCCATTACAGACCGTTTGGTGCCTGAGCTACGCGCCTGGCAAGAACGCGAATTAGAGGCGGTTTACCCCTTCGTCTGGTTAGATGCTATCCATTACAAAATCAAAGAAAATGGCCGCTTCGTCTCTAAAGCCCTATACACAATCTTAGGGCTGAATATCGAGGGTAAAAAGGAATTACTTGGCCTTTATCTCTCAGAAAGTGAAGGTGCCCGTTACTGGTTAAATGTACTGACAGACCTACAAAACCGTGGTGTTAAAGACATCCTTATTGCCTCGGTCGATGGATTAAAGGGCTTCCCTGAAGCCATTGAAACTGTCTATCCCAAGACGGAGGTTCAGCTCTGCATCATCCATTAGATCCGCAACAGCATGAAGTACGTGGCTAGCAAGAATCAGAAAACCTTTATGTCCGATCTGAAGTGCGTTTACCGCGCGACGACCCAAAACGCCGCAGAGCAAGCGTTAGATGAACTGGAAAGTAAATGGGGTACTCAATATCCACTGGTCATAAAGTCGTGGCTCAGCAGATGGGAAAATCTATCGGTGTACTTCAAGTACCCAGAACAGGTCCGCAAAGCGATTTACACGACCAATGCCGTTTAGGCTGTTCATCGCCAATTCCGCAAACTGACGAAGACCAAGGGTGGCTTTGCCAACGAGAACGCATTGCTCAAGTTGCTGTATGCAGGTATGTTGAAGGCGTCAGAGAAGTGGACGCATCCGGTGCAGAATTGGAACCTGACACTGTCCCAACTGAGCATCCACTTCGAAGGACGGCTCGACGACTACGTAGATCTTTAAACGTTGGGTGACACAGAACTATGAACACCCTCAATGAACACCAGAATTGTTACAGTAAAGTTTGAAACTTTTGAAAGCCCCCACCTATCCAAATACTTAATGGATAACCGACCAAAGCCTCGCTTAATAAACTTTGTAATACCATGATTGATCGGATTGCTTTTAGTATGAGAATTCACATATAGTTGGCCAGCTATCATTTCCCACTGCGATATTCCAATAACCCAGCTTGGCTCACTTTGCCTTGCATCCCACCTTATACATTGCTGAGCTAGAATTCGCATAGTTTCGGATAACTCTTTGTATTGGTCTTTGGGTATTTCCTTTCCTATAGCCCTATAGTTTGGTTTAACATGTGGATACTATTCCTAGTTGCTGAAATGGAATCAGCGACTACACCTAGCGCTTCAAACTCTCCTTTTTGTAGTACCTTCTTCCGTGATTTTGCTCTTACTACTGTTTCTGGAACAAATTCAATCTCCGTAGCAAAAGTAACGGATAGATATTTCATCGTCTTCAGTATTTATTGCTTTGTTGTATAGTCGATAACCTTAACTGTATTATAGCGATTGATTAGGACGTATTGATCTTTGCTGTGCATTTCATGTTCAACAATACATCAATAGCCACATTAACATGAATGCCACCGATAACATGCTGGCATAGTTTATTTCAACACGAGATGAATTTAAGAAAAACTGTCTCCAATTTAAGCTGACCACTACAGCAGCGGCAAAATTGGCGCAGCTACACAATAGATTGATAGTGTCGATTCCCCCCCAGAGCACTAAAACCACTAGGATGATAGCAAGTGGCCAATAAAAACTAACGAGTCGTATCGCTGAGCCAACCTAGTTCATCTAACACATCCTTGGTGAGACCTATATCTATTTGCTCTACGTAATCGTCAAGTTGTTTCATTTTCAACGTGAGCAACAGAAATCATTCAATAACAGAGTTAACTGTCTGTAATGTATAAAAAAGACATAACAAAAATATCATCCACAAATGCCAGATTAGATAGATAATTATTCTGCTAATATAGCGCGACAATATTGACATTGGCTTTAAATTTCACCAATACTAGCGATAATGACAATTATTATCAACTAGAGGTAACCAATGCTCTCTCGTATTTTCCATGCTACGTCATTCACTTCTTTACCAAGCTTCAAAGAGACCCATAGCGACTCCCCACTAGGCGATAAACAACGTTTCTTTGTTGAACAACAGCGAAAACAAATAAAACGCATACTACTAGGACAAGACCCTAGGTTATTGGTAATAATTGGCCCCTGCTCGATTCATGACCCTATTGCAGCATTGGACTACGCTAGAAAGCTCGCCGCAATCCAACATGAGTTTGCCGATACACTCAAAATTGTCATGCGGACCTATTTTGAAAAGCCTCGCACGCGTTTTGGTTGGAAAGGTTTTGGCATCGACCCTGATCTCAATGGACAACACAATATCGCCAAAGGAATTACGTTAACTCGCCAACTGCTCAATTCGATTCTCGAACTCCATGTTCCTACCGCAACTGAATTTTTAGACCCCAACTTTGCACCTTACCTAGCGGATATGGTCTGCTGGGGCGCGATTGGTGCCAGAACAACGGAATCTCAACCACATCGCCAATTGGTGTCGGCGCTACATTGCGCGGTGGGCTTTAAAAACAGTACCAATGGCAATATCGATCATGCCATTGACGCTATTCATGCCTCGCGTATGCCGCAATCACTAATTCAATCCAATAGCGAGGGTTGTCACGTCGTTATCCATTCTCCAGGGAACCAATATGGTCATTTAATACTACGTGGAGGTGATTCGCCCAACTACACACAACCACACGTTCAAGCTGCTGCTTTTGCGCTAAAGCGTAACGACCTCGCTGCAAAGCTAATTGTTGATTTTAGCCATGGTAATAGCCAGAAAACCGCTCACAACCAACTTAACGTCGCCAGTGACATTGCGGCTCAAATTCAAGCAGGTGATGACAAAATAGTAGGAATCATGTGCGAGAGCTTTCTTCAAGGCGGGCAACAACCTAGCGATCAAAGACCACTAAACTACGGTCAATCGATCACCGATGAGTGTTTAGGCTGGCAAGACAGCGTTGATTTGCTGCGCATTTTACACCGTGCATGTATAGAGAAATGCAAGCGTCACCAACCCATAATTGCCTAATGCTATTTAGCTTAAAGCGACTTAAAAATAACGATTAATGGCAAAAGACTACTCAAATTGGGTGTAAACAAAGGGTAAATGACTTCCAATCCGAGTAGAAAAAAACCGAGCGTCTCAACAAAATGAGACTCTCATTTAGAGCACTGATAATACAAGCCCAAGAAGAAAATAATAATACGAGACGACGCATGGATATAAACATTTTATCGTGTGGCCTTCTTCTCAATACTTCAACGAAACATGTGTGCATTCGCCAACTAAGCCGTATTGAAAGGTAACAACTATGAACTGCGTTGATTTAAAGTTTCAATCTATTTGCTCTGGTGCGACAACACCATGCACACCCCACCAAGCTTTACGTTCTCCAATAAAACCAACCTGTCACTCTTACGGCGGATGCTTGGGGTGCCAAATTCATACGCTGTCTGGATATGGTGGCTGCACCGCCTATGAAGCGCAACCAGAGAAACCCACTTGCTGCCTACGTATATTAACCGTTGTACATGGCGAGCGCTTGCTTTGGCACAATGGCCAAGATCAACCGCTAGAGCTTGAGCGGGGGAAAAGCGTTTTAATATTATCAACCAATAGATTTAATGACGTCTTTATAAGCAGCGAAGAGAGTCATGTTGAGATCGCTGATATTCGATTTGAATGCCGTTATTTAGGTAAAATTTATCAGCAAATCCAACAAGGACTCAAACATCACACTCTTGAGCTTTTAGCTGAAAATCGTCCGTGGGTATTTGACACCAGCTTTGATATTCAGCGCTTTCTTAGCCAACTAGATGTCAATGATAGTTCTCACTCAACTGACGCGACGACTCACTTGTATACCGTGTCTCAAGCTTACCAATGTTTGTCGAAACTACTCACCCAGTTAGAAACGGTTCAACCCAATAGAAAGCCACATGAATGCGCATGTTTGTCTAGTCGCACCCTGAGCAAAATTCGTAAGGCGTATGCTCTAATAGAGGCTAAGCCGGAAAAAAACTGGAGTATTGCCGAGCTATGTAAAGAAGTTGGTACCAATGAAACCAGCTTTAAACGTGGCTTCAAGCTACTATTCGACACCACATTTTCCAAACGTCTACAGCAAACTCGAATGGATAAAGCGGCAAAAGAGTTAGAGTTCACCGATCAACCCATTATAGATATCGTTTACCAAGTCGGTTACTCCAGCCCATCGCACTTTACCAAACTGTTTAAACAACACTTTGGTCAAAACCCTCTGCAATACCGTAAGTTCCGTCAGCGAGCTGAGTAATTCCTTCTCTATTCAAAGTCGACGCCGCGCAACGTGCTGTGGCCGACTTGATGTTATTGCACTGACGCAAAAATAGACATAGTAGGCTACAGATGATAATGTTTCTCATTATCGGCAAGTTTTATTATATGATTTATGGCTTACTATCGTCTTCCATTCCATTTAGATCTCATAGAGGAGTCCATCCAGACTAATGGCAACATTGAGTTTAAGCATCCGAGATGTGAGTTTTCTCTCAGGTGCAATCAACTCAATGAACACATCATATTGAGCGAATTTCATGGCAATTTCTGCTCTCCAACTCAGTTAGATACGCCAGATAAAACGGAATATGATTCCGTCACCATTATGCTCAATATGGGCAATGCGGTTTACTATCACATCAATAGCTTAGCAACACCTCGCATACTTCCTGGTAACACATTAGCTTTATGCTATTCGGATGCACGAACAGGAATGTGCCGCTATCAGCCGCAGGAGACCCGACTTTTTGCACTTCAAATGCCGAGAGCCTTCTTGATGGAATATCTCGATGTGATGCAAATTGGTTCTGATGTTCAAGCTAAGCTTCAACGTAGAGAGCCATTGTTGATCATGAAGCCAGCGGCAGAGGTATTTACCCGCTTCGCAACTCGCTTATCTTCACACTCCGCATCAAATGGTACCTTACATCACCATTTATCGTATGCCTTTATGACGGATGCAACTCGCTACTTAACGATGGATGAAGGAGCACCACGTACACGGCTCAGCAGTTGCAATAATCTCGAGAAGGCAATCGATATCTTAGACAAAGAATACATCCTGCCGCCTACCATTACTCAACTAGCTCACCGAATTGGAACCAATGAAACCTCACTTAAACAGTGCTTTCGCAAACAGCTTAATACTACCGTCCATCAATACATTGTTCAGCAACGTATGGCTAAAGCGGCTGAACTACTCAGTGGTAGTGCTTTGTCCATTTCACATATCGCGCAAGAAGTAGGTTATGCCAATCACGGACATTTTGCCGCTGCATTTAAAAAAGAATTTGGTTGCGCGCCCTCTGCGTATCTCTCCTCGCCAGAGTCCTCTCTTTACCGCATCACCTCCTCTGGCACCTGATAGCTCCACGAATAAGTACTTTATTGCGAGTCCCCTTAGTTAGCAAAGAAAACGTCCATTCGCGCATTTTTTTCCCCTGATTGAGTTAGCGCTATAGCGCTGAGATTTGCACCATAGACTCTAGAATCGACAATAGAAGGATCCCGTAAGATGTACAGGAACAGTTTCTCGCTCTCTCCACTTTCACTCGCTATCTTAGCTGCAACCTTGAGCCCTGCTGTTAGTGCAGATGAACATAATCCAGAAGTTACGGTTATGGAAACCATGATTGTCGAAGCAACCAAGCAGAACATTTCTTTAGAACGGGTTGATAGCTCAGTGCTGATCAAAACAGGAGAAGAGCTTGAGAAAGCAGGAATCTATGAAGTTAAGGATTTAGAAAAAGCCTTCCCTGGCCTAATGATTCAAACTCGAGGTAACCGTACGTATGCCAATACCACTATACGTGGCGTAAGTTCACCTGATTACTATTCTCCTACCATCAGCATCTACGTCGATGGCGTATTGCAAGATAGTGCATTTCTAACCCAGCAGTTGCTCAACGTAGAACAGGTAGAACTGCTTAGAGGGCCGCAAGGTACACTATACGGTGGCAATGCTCAGGGCGGTATCATCAATATCATCACCAAGAAGGCAACCGATCAAAACCTAGCGTCCGGTGGTGTCACTTACAGCAATCGAAGCAAACAACTTGATGCTTCAGCGGCAGTCGCTATAAGCGATTCAACTTATGCCGATATTGCGATTCGATCACTAAAAGACGAAGGTAATATTCGCCATATTCCTAGCAACACCGATGATGCGAACGACAGCAAAGACTTTAGCGGTACGGCTCGAATCCACTATCTACCTGAGCAGTCCCCTCTCGCTGTGACGTTTTCTGTCTCTTCTGCGCACCTAGATAGTCATGAAGAATGGTACTTAACCCAACAGGAGTATGACAAGCGAGCCACCAACCAAGACATCCCAGAGCTTAAGCGAGTCGTCAATAGCTATGCACTGCATATTGACTACGACCTAGGTGCCACCCAATTAACCAGTATTACCGCTTACCAAAACCGTAATGTTGACCGCGAGTATATTGCTGGTAAATGGGTTGAAGATCAAAACACCTTCAGTCAGGAAGTTCGCGCTAACACCCAATTCAGTGATGACCTCTCGGCTTTGATTGGCGGCTACTACGAGGATCGAAACTTTGATGTCAATGCGGGGGCGCAAAACGATATCAAGACCCAAACTTATGCCTTGTTTGGTCAAATGACTTATGCCATGACCGATACTATCGATTTAACCGGTGGATTACGCGCATCACGTTTTTCCTCTGAATCAGATTTTGGCGGAAACTCAGCATGGATGATTGACAGCTATCAATCAGATAAGTCCGAAAACGTTATCTCGCCTAAAGCGGCAATAGGTTGGCAAATTAACCAAGATTCAAGAGTGTTTGCCTCATTGGTCAGTGGTTATCGACCAGGCGGTTTTAGCCCTGTACCACGAAGTTTTGGCGATAAAAATGGCTATTCAGCGGAAAAGTCTCTTAATGGTGAATTGGGATGGCGAACTAACTTAGCCGATAACACTGTTCGGTTCAGTGGGGCTCTGTACTGGATCGACACCAAAGATATTCAGCTCTATACCGGAAACCTAGGTAGTCAAGTTCTTAGAAACATGGGCGATGCCCAAAGCCGAGGCGTTGAGCTTGATCTCGCTTACTACCCTACTGATGATTTGACTCTGACACTGGGCGCAACATTTGGTCAGTCTACGTTCGAATCGGGCAATGACGGGATTGAAGGAAATACACTTCCCTATGCACCAGATACAACGGCAGTGGCAGGTATCGAATACTACCTACCACAATCATGGTTAGATGGAGAGTTGTCTATCGCCACCAATGCACGCTACACATCTAAAATATTCTTCGATGAAAGTAATACTCTGGCGCAAGACGATTACACACTTATCGACTTAGCGGTGCAATACGCGATGAATGACAACATCTCTTTCAGAGTGTTTAGCAATAACCTAACCGACAAAGAGTACACCACCTATGCCTACAACTTTAGTAACTCGCGTTTCAACAACTATGGTTCAGAACGAGAGGTGGGTGTGAATATGAAGCTAGAGTGGTAATCTCATGAACATTTCTCAAACAACGCTAGGTGTTAAACCTCTACTCACCATGCTTGCTGGCGTTTACACGATACAAAGCCTTGTTGGGATGTTTACACTGCAGGGTTTGCCTGCAGTGCTGCGCTCTGAAGGTATTTCGACTTCCCAAATCGGCTTGTTCTATTTAGCGATGCTGCCATGGGCGTGCAAGTTCCTTTGGGCGCCATACATTGAAGCGAGACGAAAACGTAACGGGTTTATCAGCTATGGTCGACTCATTGGACTTGCTCAATTGGCAATCGTCTTGATCCTCGCGGGGTTGGCTCTTAGCTCAGCGATAACACAGCCAACTCTTTTATTCGCTGGTGTATTTTCATTGGCTTTGCTTTCGACAATTGCCGATATCAGTACCGATGGCTTAGCGATCGATCAGTTACCCAAACACAGCCGTCACTTGGGCAGTACCATACAAGTCGGCGGTGCCTATATTGGTGCTCTATTTGGCGGCGGACTTTTCATCTATTTGAAAGGGGCTTATCAGTGGCAAACTGCACTGTTTGTCTTGATGGCGCTGATTGTTTTAATGACATTGCCAACCGGTATATTGTTGAAGAAAAACCTCTCTTCAGCCGAAATTCCTTCCGAGCAGCGCCCTTCTTTGCGTCGAGCGTGGAATAACCCCAGCGTACGTTTTGGCTTACTGATGGTCTTACTATGCCAAATTGGAACGCGAGGCGTTCAATCAATGTTAATGCCTTACCTTATTGATCAGGGGCTGCAATTGACAGACCTTGGTTTGCTCGCGGCTGGAGGTGGTGCGCTCACTGGGCTCTTCGGTGTACTTGTTAGCGCAGTGTTGATGAAGCGCTTATCCCCACGCACAATCTTACTCGCTTGCTTAGGTCTAGAAGCGGTGATTTTTTCTGGTTTCTACCTCGATACTTTAGCTCTCTTCAGCGGAACAATCGGGTTGCAAATCCTGTTTGTACTGAGTTCCGTTATCGCTGCCGCAAAGTTTGTCGCCCTTTATACACTGATGATGGGCTGGGCCTATGGCAAACAAGCAGGCGTCGATTTTACCCTATTCCAGTCAACAGATATGGCCGTTGCCATCGTTATGGCTCTTATCAGCGGCAGTGTCATTGCCACATTGGGTTATTCCGTTCACTACGCTATTGCGATTATTGCTTCGGTAACCGCTTTCGGGCTGGGCCTACTGCGCATTTCAATACCAAGGTCATCGCCCCAACCCAACGTCATTTAATTCAGTTTCGCCCATCGCGTCAGGTGGGCACATTTACCCTCTCAAATGGCGTTGTTGATCAAATCATTCACCTAACGCACTGATCCCAATGGGGTTGCCCCCATCAATCAACTCGGTAACTAACAGGCATACCAAGTCTTATGACTTTGTTTATTGCTTTCACGTTGGCCAATGCTTCGCCAACTTGTGCATCGTAATCACGTAGTGCCAACGAAGAGCTGATAAACGTTATGTATCACAACACACCGATACCTTACACATACCGTTGGACATTACCTTCATCTTGTTTACAATATAAAAAGTAA
>NZ_MEBP01000071.1:0-69344 GCF_001722075.1 Salinivibrio sp. SS2
TTTTTTATTGTGAATACATCCACATGGCAGAGAGCTGTGTGACTTCCAGAGAGGCGAGAAGGACATACCCAAGAGCAGTAAAGAAAAGGCCCAATCGCTATGCGACTAGGCCTTCTAAAAGACGTAACTCAGCTTAATTCACATGCATTAAGCGTAATGCTGGCTTTTCTAATCGAGCGATCAGGCTGTTTCAATAAACAGCGATGAGATCGGTTATTTCACCACAGTCAGGGTCGGTTTCCCTTTTTTCGCCGGGGCGGTTGGGATCTCATCCTCTTCGGCTTGTGGCAACGCTTCCGGATCGTCGACGCTATCAACCGACACCAACGATGGTTCGTCATCATCGATGTTCAGTTCATCAAAGGCTCCCGATGCCATCTCTTCATCTTCTGGCGAGGCATACGCAGGCTCCATTTCAAACATGGTGCCGGCGCCGTTTTCGCGAGCATACAATGCCATCACGGCCGCCATCGGTACATTGACCTGTTGTGGACGTCCGCCAAAGCGGGCATTGAAACTGACGAACTCGTTACCCAGCTCAAGGTTACCAACCGCGCGTGGTGCGATATTGAGAACGATTTGACCGTCTTTGACATAATCAAACGGCACCTGCACACCCGGCAAGGTTGCATCAACAACCATGTGCGGAGTGAGCTCGTTATCGAGTAACCAATCATAAAAAGCACGCACCAAATAAGGGCGGCGTGGTGTCATCGAGAATTCTGATGTAGACATTATTGACCCGTTAGTCGCATTTCACGTTCAGCTTCTGTCAGTGAGGCGAGAAATGAATCACGCTCAAACAGACGCGTCATGTAGTCTTTGACTTCTTTAGAGCCTGGGCCTGCCAGCTCAATGCCCAGAACAGGCAAACGCCACAGCAGTGGTGCAAGATAGCAATCAACAAGGCTAAACTCTTCACTCAAGAAGTACGGGCTTTCCGCAAACACAGGCGCCAGTGCCAGTAGCTCTTCGCGCAGTTGTTTACGTGCCTTGTCGGCCTCATCAGCACTACCGTGGCTGATCTTTTCAACCAAGGTATACCAGTTACGTTTGATGCGATACATCATCAAACGGCTTTGCGCACGCGCAACCGGGTAAACTGGCATCAATGGCGGGTGAGGGAAACGCTCATCCAAGTATTCCATGATGATGTCTGCGTTATACAACGCAAGTTCACGGTCCACCAAGGTCGGAACAGAGTTATAAGGATTCAGATCAACCAAGTCCTC
Organism: Salinivibrio sp. SS2; assembly: GCF_001722075.1. NCBI lineage: Bacteria > Pseudomonadati > Pseudomonadota > Gammaproteobacteria > Vibrionales > Vibrionaceae > Salinivibrio > Salinivibrio sp. SS2. The sequence continues at coordinate 1,233 of NZ_MEBP01000071.1, forward strand.
TGGCAGATTGTTCGGATCTACCAACTCAATTTCTACACTGACACCTTTCTCTGCGAGGACGATGCGTACCTGATGACTATAGAGATCAGATGCGTCAGAGAATAACGTCATCACCGAGCGTTTATTGGCAGCAACAGCCATCAACCCCTCCAGGATGTTCAATATCAATAGAAAGCAATGGGGACAAAGCGTCCCCATTGCGGATTAGCAACACACTAGATTAACCGATCAGTGCACATCGCGCCAATATTCTTTCTTGAGTAGGTAACCCAAGATAAGGAATATCACGAAGAAGCCAATCACCCACCAACCTAGTTGCTGGCGCTCTAACTTCACAGGCTCGCCGGCATACTCAAGGAAGTTAACCAGATCACGCACGGCATTGTCGTACTCGCCGGAGCTGAGCTCGCCGTTGCCATCAGATTCTAGGCCAACGAACTCTTCAACCATTTTACCGTCAACCATACGTTGCTCGTAAACCTTACGCGGTGTCCCTTGTAGCTCTTCGAGCACGTGTGGCATACCGACGTTAGGGAAGACCACGTTGTTCACGCCAAATGGACGAGAAGGGTCAACGTAAAACGAACGCAAATAGGTGTATAGCCAATCGACACCACGCACGCGCGCCACCAAGGTGAGGTCCGGCGCCGGGGCACCAAAATATTTGGCACCCGATTCTTGCGACATGGCGTTTTTCATCAAATCCCCGTACTTGGCGTTTTTGTCGAAGATGAGGTTATCTTCCATCAAGTCTTTCGGGATGTTGAGATCTTCAGCCACACGCTGATAGCGCTGATATTGCGTGGCGTGACAACCAAAGCAGTAGTTCATAAACAGCTTGGCACCACGTTGCAATGAGGCTTTGTCCGTTAAGTCGTTGTTGGCATCGTCCAAATGAACATTACCACCGGCGGCCATCGCCAAAGAGGGCAACAGCGCGCATAACATTACAATCCATTTTTTCATTTGAATGTCACCCTCTCTGGTAGCGGTTTTGTTGCTTCATTTTTGCTGTAGAAGAACAACAGCACGAAGAACATGAAGTAACAGAAGCTGAAGATCTGCGCCAGCAAGGTATAGGTTGGCGTCGCAGGCAACGCACCGAGAATGCCCAGAGCGATAAAGGCAATCACGAATTGCACAATGTTCGCCAAGTGCAACTTGCTGCGATAGCGGTATGAGCGCACGCGACAGCGGTCAAGCCATGGCAACAAGAACAGCACCACAATCGATGCACCCATGGCGATAACCCCAATCAGTTTGTCTGGAATCGCACGCAAAATCGCATAGAAAGGCGTGAAGTACCAAACCGGGGCAATGTGCTCAGGTGTCTTCAGCGGGTTCGCCGCTTCAAAGTTAGGTGGCTCAAGGAAATAGCCGCCCATTTCAGGGTTAAAGAAAATGACGTAGGCAAACAAGATGCCGAACACACCGATACCAATCAGATCTTTCACCGTCCCATAAGGATGGAAAGGAATCGAATCGATGATGTCATATTTCTTGGTGTAGTCAGGGTGGAACTTAAACTGTGACTGGTAATCGTCGCCCATCTTGCCTTTTGGCAGTTTGGTATCAATACCGTCTGGGTTGTTTGAGCCCACTTCGTGCAGTGCCAGTACGTGAAGCACAACAAGCAACAGCAGCACAATCGGCAACGCAATGACGTGCAGCGCAAAGAAGCGGTTCAATGTTGCGCCAGAGACGACGTAGTCACCACGGATCCACAGAGTGAGGTCGTCACCGATAACCGGAATGGCACCAAACAGAGAAATGATAACCTGCGCGCCCCAGTATGACATCTGACCCCATGGCAGCAGATAGCCCATAAAAGCTTCAGCCATTAGCACCAAGAAAATCAACATACCGAACAGCCACAGCAGTTCACGAGGCTTTTGGTACGAGCCGTAAATTAACCCGCGGAACATGTGCAGATACACCACCACGAAAAAGGCCGAGGCCCCGGTGGAGTGCATATAGCGGAGCAGCCAGCCGTATTCCACATCACGCATGATGTATTCAACCGACGCGAACGCGCCTTCTGCTGACGGCACATAGTTCATGGTTAGCCAAATCCCTGTAAGAATTTGGTTAACCAAAACAATCATGGCCAACACACCGAACATATACCAGAAGTTAAAGTTCTTCGGCATAGGGTATTCGGTCATGTGTTTACGGTACGCATTCATCGCTGGAATACGTTTTTCAACCCAGTTCAGGAAATTTTCCATTACGCATTCCCCTCATCTTGTCCCACGAGTATGCGCTTGTCGTCCAAGAACATATAAGGCGGCACCACCAAGTTAAGCGGCGCTGGAACACTTTGGAATACGCGTCCGGCCATATCAAACTTGGAACCGTGGCACGGGCAGAAGAACCCGGCTTTCACCCCACTCACCTGCTCGCTAAAGCTGTCTGGCAAATAGGTTGGTGAACAACCAAGGTGGGTACAAATACCAACCGCAACAAAGATTTCTGGCTTGATAGAACGGGTTTGATTGGTTGCATACCCTGGCTGCTGAGGTTGCTCAGACGCGGGGTCACGAAGTCTGTCTTCAAACGTAGACAACTCTTCGAGTATTGCTTGGCTGCGACGGACCACCCATACAGGCTTTCCTCGCCATTCGACGCGGATCATCTGGCCGTCTTGCAGTTTACTGATATCGACTTCAACTGGCGCACCCGCGGCCTTTGCTTTGGCGCTTGGGTTCCAGGACTTAATAAAAGGCACGGCAACTGCTACGGCCCCTAAACCGCCAACAACTGACGTCGTCGCAGTCAGGAAACGGCGTCGGCCGGTATTCACTGGCGCATTGCTCATCCAACATTCTCCCATGTGCTCCCGCTTGGATTTTTATTGTGTCCTTTGCGTCCATGGAGCGTACGGCTAACTCAAAAACGAATATGTAATAACGGCTGACCGGGATCAGTTCGATTAAATCTTAGCTGCTATTACGTCGGCTAGATGATAGAGAAAACCCTACTTTTTGACAAGATAAAGCTACCTTTTTGTAACAAATGTGAGCGGTGTGCACAGAATTAAGGAAAGGGTAATAGAAATGTTGGAAAATGCGTGCTTATACGCTGTTTTGAAAGGAAATATATTTGTAAGCCGTTTGGTGCAAAGATAAAAAAAGCCCGGTGTAACCACCAGGCTTTTTGAGGCAAATATTGCTCGGGCGTAAATTAACGCTTCGAGAATTGTGGGCGACGACGTGCTTTGCGCAGACCCACTTTTTTACGCTCAACTTTACGCGCGTCACGAGTCACGAAGCCAGCTGCACGTAGTGCAGGACGTAGAGACTCATCATATTCCATCAGTGCACGAGTGATGCCGTGACGGATAGCGCCCGCTTGACCAGAGATACCACCACCAGAAACGGTGATGTACAGGTCTAGCTTGTCGATCATCTCAACCAACTCTAGTGGCTGACGAACAACCATGCGAGCAGTTTCGCGACCAAAGTAAGTGTCCAGAGAACGCTTGTTGATCTCGATGTTACCGCTGCCCGGCTTGATGAATACACGAGCTGCGGAGCTTTTGCGACGACCAGTGCCGTAGTATTGTTCTGCCATTGCTATATTCCTCTTAGATGTCTAGTACTTGCGGTTGTTGTGCCGCGTGCTTGTGCTCAGAACCCGCGTAAACTTTCAGTTTACGGTACATCGCACGACCTAGAGGACCGCGAGGCAGCATGCCTTTAACGGCTTTCTCAATAACCAGCTCAGGTTTTTGCGCGATCAGCTTCTCGAAGCTGATTGACTTAATGCCACCTACGTAGCCAGTGTGGCTGTAGTATATTTTGTCAGACGCTTTGCGGCCAGTTACAGTAACTTTCTCAGCGTTGATAACAACGATGTAGTCACCGGTGTCAACGTGAGGGGTGTATTCTGGTTTGTGCTTACCACGCAGACGAGATGCAATTTCAGTAGCCAGACGGCCCAGAGTTTTGCCTTCAGCGTCTACAACGTACCAGTCGCGTTTTACAGTTTCTGGTTTAGCAACGAAAGTTTTCATGCTAATGATTACCCGATTTAATAAGTTTCACTTAAGGAGCCGAAGCTCCCACTGTTAAGAGTCCATACAACACCCCTTCGAGTGGTGGTACCCTCGGCCTAAGCCTTTCAACAGTAACGGTGGGTTGCGGGATTATAGGGAAGAGTGGAGAAAAAATCACCTCTTTTTCAAAAAAAATCCCACCAAAATGCGCAACTGGTTATTGTTTAGCAATCGCTTGATGCGCAAAGCGCCAACAGGTGCGCAACAGCCTATGGTAAGTGCGCCAATGCAAGGTATTCGTGGCTTTGCATCTCGATAAGGCGCGACTGACAACGTTCAAACTCAAACCGCAATCGCTCGCCTGCATAGAGGCTGTCCATCGGCACCGCTGCAGAAATGATCAGCTTAACGTTACGCTCGTAAAATTCATCCACTAGGGCAATAAAACGGCGGGCAGCATCTTCTTGATTAGCTTGAAGTTGTGGCATATCGGCCAGCAATACCGTGTGATACAAACGCGCCAATTCCATGTAATCGGTTTGACTACGTGCGGACTGACACAGCTCAGCAAAACTAAAATGCGCGACACCATCGCCATTTTCGATGGTTTGCAGCGCGCGGTGGTTCACGTCAATCACATCATCGCGCACCCCACCCTCGCCATTGAGCTTACGAAAGTAGTCGTCCATTTTGGCACGGGCACTGTCTCCCAAGGGATGATGAAAAATGTCTGCTTGCGTGAGGGTGCGAAGACGATAATCCACCCCCGAGTCAACGTTCACCACCTCGCAATGCTGATTGATTAAATCGATCGCAGGTAAAAACCGCTGTCGCTGAAGCCCGTTGCGATATAACTCGTCTGGCACAATGTTTGACGTGGCCACCAGCGTAATACCGCGTGCAAACAGGGCTTCCATTAAGGTGCCTAGGATCATCGCATCGGTGATATCAGAGACAAAAAATTCATCGAAACACAAAACGCGCGTCTCTTGGGCAAATTTATCCGCGATTTGCCAAAGCGGATCGGCCTCGCCATCCAGCGCTTTTAACTCTTGGTGTACCCGATGCATAAACCGATGAAAGTGCATGCGCATTTTGTTTTCAAAGGGCAGCGCATGGAAAAAAGTATCCATCAGATAGGTTTTACCGCGTCCGACGCCGCCCCAAAAATAGAGCCCTTTGACCGGTGTAACCGGCTGAGGAGTCGATTTACGCCATGGTAGCCAAGCACGCTTGTCTGGCTTAGGCGCAACCACAGGTGTGTGCAGTAAGCGATGGTAGAGCGCATCGAGTTTCTCAACGGCCATGCGCTGTGCGGGGTCTTCGATAAAATCGTTTTGGGTCAGATCGTTATTATAATGTTCGAGCGGCGTCATTCCTTGAAAGCCTCGTGTTATTCGCCTGCCTTGATAGTACCACGTCAGACGATTGCCATGTATAGTGAGCAGCAATCACCAACCTTCACCTTTCTCAATACAGTGCGCTAAAGTTGAAGCAAGCAGACGCGTTTCGCTTGTCTTTTTAGGCGGGAAAATGGTATCTGTGGTTGGTCAACTTGTGACTACAAGGAGCAGTTATGGCCTGGATTAATAGCCTGATCTTTCTCATCATCGGCGTAGCGGTTGGCTTTTTAATAGCCCGCATAACTACGCGTGACCTCAAACAACAAAAAGATTTAAAAAGGGAGCTGGAAAAGTCACGTTACGAGCTGGAGCAATATCGCCAAGAATTGGTCGATCATTTCGCCCAAAGTGCTGACCTGCTCGATACCATCTCGAAGGATTACAGCAAGCTGTATCAGCATATGGCAAAAACGTCTTCCGATCTGATGCCTAATTTACCCGAGCAAGATAATCCTTTTGCGAAGCGCTTGGGCAAGATCACCGAGATTAAAGAAACCACTGACAGCGACCAACCGCCACGCGATTACTCTGACACTGGCTCTGGGCTATTGAAAGGGGAAGAAAAGTCGCGCGTGAGTTGATCAAGGATTGAACTTTTTAAGATAGGCCCCACTCTTATCCATACTCGGACAATCGGAGTGAGTCTATGATGAAAAAGTCTTTACTAGCGATTAGTGTTGCCGCGTTGACCCTTGGCGCGGCATTTTCTCCTCTTCCTAGCCATGCGGCACTTCCTCAAGCGGTGAGCGGTCAAACCATGCCTAGCTTGGCGCCAATGCTTGAGAAAGTTTCTCCTGCCGTGGTCAGTATCGCTGTCGAGGGTAATAAAGTTTCGAAACAACGTGTTCCTGAAGCGTTTCGTTTTTTCTTTGGCCCCAACATGCCTTCTGAGCAAGTTCAAGAGCGCCCATTCCGCGGGTTAGGCTCTGGCGTCATTATCGATGCGGACAAAGGCTACATTGTTACCAACCATCATGTGATTGACGACGCCGACCAAATTCGCGTCCAGCTGCAAGACGGCCGCGAATATGACGCTCGTCTAATTGGCAGCGATGAGATGTCAGACATTGCCCTGCTGCAACTGGATGACGCTGCGAAAAACCTCACCGCAATCAAACTGGCTAACTCAGACGCACTGCGCGTCGGTGATTTTGCCGTCGCGATTGGTAACCCTTTTGGACTGGGTCAAACCGTCACCTCAGGGATTATCTCTGCGCTCGGACGCAGTGGTTTGAATTTAGAAAACTTTGAAAACTTTATTCAAACCGATGCGGCGATTAACAGCGGTAACTCTGGCGGCGCGTTGGTCAACCTAAATGGTGAGCTGATTGGTATCAATACCGCGATTTTAGGCCCCAATGGCGGTAACGTCGGGATTGGTTTTGCCATCCCAGCCAACATGGCGAAAAGCTTGGTCGACCAAATTCTCGAATATGGCTCGGTACGCCGCGGCATGCTGGGCGTGACCGGCCGTGAGCTGACCTCTGAGTTGGCAGATGCATTTGGCCTTGCCACCAAACATGGTGCGTTTGTAAGCCAAGTGATGCCGGACTCTGCCGCCGAAGAGGCTGGCTTAAAAGCCGGCGACATTATTGTCTCGGTCAACGGTAAGAGTATCCGTACCTTTGGCGAGCTACGCGCAAAAATCGCGACCTTGGGCGCAGGCAAAGACGTTGAGCTGGGTGTGATCCGAGATGGCGAAACCATCACGGCCAAAACCACGCTGAAAGAAGCGAGCCAGACGCAAGCCAAAGCCGATGACCTGCATAAGGCATTGAAAGGCGCTGAGCTGAAAAACCATGATGGCGATCCTGCCGGTGTAGAAGTCGCTGCGGTCGCGGAAGGGTCTTTGGCGGCGCGCTACGGGCTGCGCGAAGGGGATGTGATTGTCGGGGTGAACCGACATAAGGTCGAAAACCTCGGTGACTTACGTAAGATTTTGGAAGACAAGCCGAATGTGCTGGCTCTGAATATCGCCCGAGACAACGGCTCCTTGTATTTAGTGATCCGTTAATCCCGCCTTTGCATCACGCACAATGCCTGCCACTTGGCAGGCATTTTTTGTACAAAGCTCACCGCTTAGCATTTCCACAAACGATTGTTGCAATGCTATCCTCTAGCCTCGCAGTTGGCTTCGTTGAGGATAGCATTATTTATGCTTGCACTATTGGTTCGCTCCACGCTTATTGGCTTATTCACTGCCGCCCTAATTTTGGTTGCGGTGCCTGATCTACGCTCAGGCCTTTTTAGTGTTTCATCCTTGCCCGATTTTGATGAGGTCCAACAGCCTGAACTGGTTTCATTCAGTTATGCGGTCAAGCGCGCCTCTCCCGCGGTGGTGAATATTTATACCCGCAATTACGTTCGCGGCGACCGTTTGCAGCTCAATACCCAAGGACTTGGCTCAGGCGTGATCATGAGCGCCAAAGGCTATGTGGTCACCAATTACCATGTCGTCGCCAAAGCGGATCAGGTGATTGTTGCCCTGCAAGACGGCCGTATTTTTACCGCGCAAATGGTCGGTAAAGATCAACGCACGGATCTGGCGGTGCTGAAAGTTCCAGCTGAAAACTTACCCGTGATCCCGGTCAACCAAGACTATCAACCTGCCGTTGGCGATACCGTTCTTGCGATTGGTAACCCGTATAACCTCGGACAAACCACCACGTACGGCATTATCTCCGCCACGGGCCGCACTGGGATGAGCTTTTATGGCCGCCAAGACTTTCTGCAAACCGATGCCGCGATTAACCGAGGAAATTCCGGCGGCGCGTTGGTGAACAGCCGCGGTGAGCTGGTGGGGATCAACACCGCTTCGTTTCAGCAGGCAACCGATCTGGAAACCTACGGAATTTCCTTTGCCATTCCCTATCGCTTAACCGAAAAAATCATGAACAAACTGATTGCTGATGGGCGCGTGATCCGAGGCTACATTGGTATCGATGGTCGTGACGTCAATCCAGTGATGGCGCGCTTGCTTGATGCCGAGCAACAGCGCGGCGTAATGGTGGCGGACATGGATAAAGGCGGACCGGCAGAAAAGGCGGGAATTCAGCCGCAAGATTTGATCATTAAAATTAATGACAAACCGGTTAAAGGTGCCCGTGGGGCAATGGATATCGTCACCGATGCGCGTCCTGGCACAACGCTTTCGATTACCCTTATTCGCGATGGGGAGAGTTTAACCCTGCCGGTAACGGTCGGGAACGAGCCAGACAGCGGCGAATAGTCGACGGCAACGCATCGTTAGCACACGCTGGCGCCTCACAAAGACAAAAACGCCAGCCCCATCAAGGCTGGCGTTTTTTCGTTAACTCATCGTACGACGCGCTTACTCGCCGTCAATGCGCTCGATTTTCGCGCCCAGCGCTTGCAGTTTATCTTCGATACGCTCATAACCGCGATCGATATGATAAATGCGATCCACCACGGTTTCGCCTTTGGCAATGCATCCAGCAATCACTAAGCTTGCCGAGGCACGCAGATCGGTGGCCATCACTTGCGCGCCACTGAGGCTATCGCAATCACCACACACCACAGTGTTGCCTTCTATTTCTGCGTGTGCGCCCATACGTTGCAGTTCAGGCACATGCATAAAGCGATTCTCGAAGATGGTTTCGGTAATAATCCCGGTCCCTTTCGCCACCAAGTTCAGCAAGGTAAACTGTGCTTGCATGTCGGTTGGGAAGCCCGGATGCGGCGCGGTACGTACATTCACCGCTTTCAGTTCGCGATCGGTCATATCCAACTCGATAAAGTCATCGCCTGTGGTGACCTTAGCGCCAGCTTCTTCTAATTTATGAAGCACGGCTTCGAGTAAATCCGGTGAGGTATTGCGACAGACAATATGGCCGCCTGAAACCGCCGCGGCCACCAAGAAGGTACCGGTTTCAATCCGATCTGCAACCACCGCATGTACGCCGCCGCCAAGACGCTCAACCCCTTCAATTTCAATCCGGTCGGTGCCTGCGCCTTTGACTTTCGCCCCAAGGGTATTGAGGAATTTCGCCGTATCCACGATTTCCGGCTCGCGGGCGGCGTTTTCAATCACGGTCGTGCCTTCTGCCAAGGTGGCAGCACACATCACAGTGACGGTAGCACCCACGCTGACTTTATCCATCACAATGTGGGCGCCTTTTAGACGACCATCGACGGTGGCACGTACATAGCCTTCATCGAGTGTGATGGTGGCGCCAAGTTGCTCTAAGCCGTTAATGTGCAAATCTACCGGACGGGCACCAATCGCACACCCGCCGGGTAAAGACACTTCCCCTTTTCCGAAACGTGCGACCAAAGGGCCGAGCGCCCAAATCGACGCACGCATGGTTTTAACCAAGTCATAGGGGGCACACAGTTCCGTGATATCGCTAGCATCGACATGGACAGAGCCATTGCGGCTGACTTTTGCCCCAAGGCGCGATAATAGCGCCATAGTGGTATCGATATCGCGCAGTTTAGGCACATTGGCCACTTCAACAGGCTCTTCAGCCAACAGTGAAGCAAATAAAATAGGGAGAGCTGCATTTTTCGCGCCGGAAATGGCCACGTCACCTTTAAGCGGGCCATTGCCCGTCACTCGAAACTTTTGCATCTGACCCTCTTACAACTGCATCAGCTTTTTATCGCGCGCCCACTCTGCGGGGGTCATCGCTTTAATGCTCACAGCATGAATATCGTTACGCGCAATGTGCTCCATCAGCGGACCGTAGATGGTTTGCTGTTTTTTCACACGCGACATCCCGTCGAACATCTCTGCCACGGCAACCACTTCAAAGTTGCTTCCGTCGCCTTTCACGTGCAGCTCGTCTAGTGACAGAGCCGCGTCTAAAATGGCTTTAACTTCGCTCGCTTCCACCTTTAAACCCCTTCTTGATGCTCAGCATCGTCAAAAAATGCCTCGATGTTGCTTAGCGTCAACAACAGTTTGAGCTGCTCTGGCATGCCACTGTAGCGCACGGTCTGACCTTTCTCTTTCAAGGCTTTATCCAAGTGCAACAACATGGCCATGCCGGCAGAGTCGACGCGAGATAGCCCGCTTAAATCCAGGCTTAGCGCCGAATCATTAGGTAGCCACTGGCTACGCTGGCGCCAAAAAGCGGGCACTGTGTCACGATCTAACCGTCCTGACAAGTGGTAATGCTGCCCGCCGCTTGTAATTAACTCGACACTCATGACTCGCCCTGTTTCTGTTTATCCTCGCGACGAATCGGTTTTGCCGCCAGCTCTTTGAGCTGTTCAATCACAGCATCAATACCATCACGACGCAGCGGCGCTTTCCACTCTGATTGTTTAGATTGGATCATACTCACCCCTTCCGCCGTTACGTCATAAGCTTGCCAATTTCCTGTCCGAGTATTTTTACGCAGGCTGAAATCAAGACGAATCGGCGGACGCGAGGAATCGGTGATATCCACGCGCACTTTTACAATCTTGTCGTCATCGCCAATGGCTTGGTCACGTTGCACGTTGACATCTTGGTTGTCGTACTCGAGCAGGATTTGTGCGTAGGAGGCAATCATGTATTCGGTGAATGCCTCGGTGAATGCATCACGCTGTTCAGGGGTGGCTTGGCGATAATGCTGCGCACCTAGCACCAACGACGCCGCATAGCGGGTGTGGATATAGGGCAGTAGTTCGTCTTTGACCACGTCACGCAGCAAATCCGGATCGGCGCGGAACAAGGTGCGATCTTTACGCAGGCGAGTAAAGGTGTTGTCAGCCACTTGCTCAATCAACCGGTAGGGGTTGGTTTGGTCCACCGGCTCACTGGCATGCACAAACGAACTGACACTGGCGACAAACACGATCAGCGCTGATGACAGTGTGATCAAAACCTTTTTCATCTGATTACTCCTTATCGCCCACGCTATACAAGAACTGGCCAATCAAGTCCTCAAGTACCAACGCAGATTTGGTGTCTTCTAACTTACCGCCGTCTTCAAGGTAGCCAATGCCTAATGCTTCATCGACAAACCCAGGCGTAATACCAATGTACTGCTCACCGAGTAAGCCTGCGGTGTAAATCGACGCTGAACTCGACTCAGGGAAATATCCCGCACTGCTGTTAATCTGTAGGGTGACTTTTGGCACATAGGTTTCTGCATCCAGCGAGATAGCCGTCACCTGCCCCACGGTCACGCCCCCGACTTTGACCGGTGAGCGCACTTTCAGGCCACCAATATTGTCAAACTCTGCGGTTAAGGTGTAGGTATCCGCTCGTCCCCAACGTTGAACATCCGCTACCTGGAACGCCAACACCAATAATGCTGCAATCCCTGCGATGACAAAGCAGCCTACCCAAAATTCTGTTTTTCGACTCTGTTGCATGATTAATTCCCAAACATGAGTGCAGTAAGGACAAAGTCAAGGCCAAGTACGGCCAATGAAGAGTGCACCACAGTGCGTGTGGTGGCGCGGCTGATACCTTCCGAGGTCGGCGTGGCATCGTAACCGTTAAACAGGGCAATCCAAGTCACTGCGATAGCAAATACCACACTTTTGATCAGTGCGTTGCCAACGTCATAACCCAAATCGACCGATGCTTGCATCACAGACCAGAAACTACCGTGATCGATGCCTTTCCAGTCTACCCCGACAAGCTCACCGCCCCAGATACCCACCAGCATAAAGATCACCGCCAACAACGGCATCGCAATCACACCGGCCCAGAAGCGCGGTGCGATCACGCGGCGAAGCGGGTCAACCGCCATCATCTCTAAGCTGGATAGCTGCTCGGTGGCTTTCATCAGACCAATTTCCGCGGTCAGCGCTGAGCCAGCCCGTCCGGCAAACAGCAGTGCCGTTACTACCGGACCTAGTTCGCGTAACAGCGACAAGGCGACCATTTGTCCAAGGCTGGTTTCCGCACCAAAGTCGGACAACACTAAATAGCCTTGTAAACTCAACACCATACCAATGAATAGGCCTGATACGATAATGATCGCCAGTGAGCGAACGCCTACCGAGTAAAGCTGTTTAATCAAGAGCGGAAAGGTCTTGCTCGGCTGTGGTTTGCCCACCAGCGCGCCGGTCATCACAAAGGTGGCGCGTCCCATCGACTCGGCCACGCCCATCGCGCGGCGACCCACATCCGCAATCTGCGTTTTTATCACCGGTAAATCTCCTGCTCTAGCTGACCCGCAGGATAGCGGAATGGTACAGGGCCATCTGCGTGCCCTTCGAGGAATTGTTTGACCCAAGGATCTTGATTATCACGCAGCGATTGCGGTGTGCCACTGGCGATGATCCGGCTGTCTGCCAACAGATAGACCTTGTCCGCGATGCTCATCACTTCAGGCACATCGTGGGACACCACCACGCAGGTCAGGCCCAAGGCTTGGTTAAGCTGGCGAATCAAGGTGACCAAGACTCCCATGGTAATAGGGTCCTGCCCCACAAACGGCTCATCAAACAAAATCAGTTCTGGGTCGAGGGAAATGGCACGCGCCAGTGCGGCACGGCGGGCCATCCCCCCAGAGAGATCACTGGGCATTAACGCGGCCGCCCCGCGAAGTCCTACCGCCTCGAGCTTCAACATCACAATGGTATGAATGAGGGATTCATCCAACTGAGTGTGCTCACGCAAGGGAAAGGCCACATTGTCAAACACCGACATATCGGTGAACAAGGCGCCAGATTGAAACAACATGCTCATCCGTTGGCGCACATCGAATAAACGACGACGCCCTAAGGTGGGAATATTGTGGCCATCAAAAACAATGTCGCCGGCATCAGGCTTTAGCTGGCCAGCAATCAAACGTAATAGGGTTGTTTTACCAATGCCAGATGGTCCCATGATGGCGGTCACCTGACCACGCGGCACCTGCAAATCAATATGATCGAAAATGCACCGGCTGCCCCGTGAGAATGTCATCCCGTTAATATCTATCAGGCTCTGTGCTGCCATTGCCGCATTCTCATGGTTAGATAGGATAAAAATTAAGTGGCTGATAATAAGGCGTCCCCTATGCTAACACAAGCAACGCCCGCTCCCTGCCTGATAGGACGTGATATAGCCCTGATAATGGCAGTATAGCCACTCACCCGCTCAGCGAGGAAGAATGGCCTATATGGACCGAAAAAGTGCCAACGAGTTCCCGTTCATGAATGAAAAGCGACGCATTCACGGCGATGGTGGGGGCTTTTCGCTTCACATTTGCCACGTTAGCCGTCAGAATTGCACCTCATTTACGCCAATTAAAAAACGCAAAGGACAGGTGTCATGGTAGAAGCGGTTGCCATACTTATTGTGGGATTAGTGTTACTGGTTTGGAGTGCTGACCGACTCGTGTTCGGTGCTGCCGCGATCGCGAAAAATTACGGCGTCTCTCCTCTTGTGATCGGTATGACGATTCTGGCCATGGGCTCTTCCGCGCCTGAAATGATGGTATCGGCCAATGCCGCGCTCGCGGATAAAACCGACACCGCAGTGGGGAATGTTTTAGGGTCAAACATTGCCAACATTGCCCTCATTCTTGGCTTTACCGCCCTGATTAAGCCTTTGTCGATTAGCTCTATCATTTTGCGCCGCGAACTACCATTAATGTTAGCGGTCACCTTGCTCGCCGGCGCTCTTTTGTGGAACAACCACCTCGGCTTTTTCGAAGGCGTGGGCCTGTTGGTCTTATTCGTGGTGTTTATCCTTGCCATGATCAAAATTGGCAAAGACTCAGGCGGGACCGATCCTATGCTGGCGGATCAGGAATCGGACATTCCGCAAGATGTCAGTAATCTAAAAGCAGTCATGTGGATTTTAATCGGTCTGCCTTTGCTATTGCTTTCGTCCGATCAAGTGGTCGACTCGGCAGTCACCATTGCCCAATACTTTGGCATGAGCGACTTGGTGATAGGCTTAACCATCATTGCTATCGGCACCAGCCTGCCCGAACTCGCCGCCTCGATTGCCGGCGTGATGAAAGGGGAAGATGATCTCGCTGTCGGCAATATTATCGGCTCGAACGTGTTTAATATCTTGGCGGTGATGGGGATCCCGGGCTTGCTCAACCCATCACCGATCAGTGAATTTGCAATGGGGCGGGATTACTACATCATGCTCGTTCTCTCTGTGATGCTACTTATCTTCGCATTAGGCAAATCACGCAGTATCAATCGCATTGAAGGGTCGATCTTTTTGATGTGTTATATCGCCTATCAAGGCTATCTCTTTGTTAACGCTGCCGCATAATGGACATGGTGATGAGTGAATTTGATTTTCGTCGCGCAGGGCTTGATGTGCTTACCATTGAGCAAGATGCGATTGCACAACTCAAAACGGCGATTGACGAGCATTTTGATGCCGCCTGTCGATTAATCTTGAACGCCACCGGCAAAGTGGTGGTGATGGGAATGGGCAAATCGGGCCATATCGGCCGTAAGATTGCAGCTACCCTTGCAAGCACAGGAACGCCTGCGTTTTTCGTCCACCCGGGAGAGGCAAGTCACGGTGACCTCGGGATGATCAATCAAGGCGACGTGGTGTTAGCCATTTCCAACTCGGGCGAAGCCGGTGAAATTCTTACCTTACTGCCGGTGATTAAACGTCTCGGGATCCCATTAGTCTGTATGACGGGCAACCCCGACTCGAGTATGGGGCAACTCGCCAAGGTCCATCTCAATATTCACGTACCGAAAGAGGCGTGCCCCCTTAAGCTTGCGCCTACATCGAGTACCACGGCCACCTTGGTGATGGGCGACGCGCTCGCCATGGCATTGATGCAAGCAAAAGGTTTTACCGCCGATGACTTTGCCCTGTCTCATCCGGGCGGCGCATTAGGACGCAAACTACTATTACGTATTAGCGATCTGATGCATCAAGGCGAGCGTTTACCCGTGGTGCCAGACAATGCCACCGTACGCGATGCGTTACTGGAAGTGTCCGAAAAAGGCCTCGGAATGACCGCCGTGGTCGATGCAGAGCAACAGTTGGCCGGTGTCTTTACCGATGGCGATCTACGCCGCTTACTCGATCAACGCATTGATTTACACACCACCGCCATTGGCGAGGTGATGTCCGCCAACCCGATCACCATTGAACCGGAACTGCTGGCGGCAGAAGGACTCAAACTCATGGAGGAGCGTAAAATTAACGGGCTGCTGGTAGCGAAAAATGGCCAGCTTCTTGGCGCCCTCAACATGCATGACCTTTTGAAAGCCGGAGTAATGTAATGTCCGCACCTGTGACTGACACCTTATATGGCCCTGTTGCCACCACCCTGTTCGAACGCGCGGCGACGATCCAGCTACTGATTTGCGATGTCGATGGCGTTTTCTCCGATGGTCGCGTGTATATGGGCAATCAAGGCGAGGAGCTGAAAGCCTTTCACACCCGTGATGGCTACGGCATCAAAGCCTTGATGAACGCTGGCATTGAGGTCGCAGTGATCACAGGTCGACAGTCTAAGATTGTCGAAAATAGAATGAACGCTCTAGGGGTCCGCCATGTCTATCAAGGACAAAGTGACAAGCTAGCCGCGTACGACGATCTTTGTCAGCAATGTAACGTCAGCTCTGAGCACACCGCGTATATCGGTGATGATTTGATTGATTGGCCCGTTATGGCAAAAGTCGGCCTCGCGGTCTGTGTGGCAGACGGCCACCCGCTATTACAACAACGTGCCGATCTAGTGACCCAAATCCGTGGTGGGTTCGGCGCGGTCCGTGAAGTCTGCGATCTGATCCTCGAAGCACGAGGCGAGCTCGATCAGCATAAGGGCTTAAGCGTATGATGCAGCGGCTCAGCATGCTGGTGCTGATAGTACTGTGTGCCCTAACCGGCTATTATCTGCTTTCTCAACATGTCTGGGAGCGTACAGTACAAGTGGAGCCGGACGCAGAAAAGCCTCTGTTTACCGGTGAAAAAATTAAAACCGTGCAATACAACGCCGATGGGATACGCAGCTATACCGTTGACGCTGAGCACTTAGAGCACTACGCCAATATTGATGAAACCCACTTTAACGAGCCTGTCTTGTGGACCTATAACAATGGTAAAGACGAAGAGTGGCGCATCAGTGCAAACTATGCGGTGCTGTCTGATAAGCACATATTGACGATGACAGGCAAAGTGCGAATTTTTAACTTGTTACCGAACGCGCAAATTCATTCGGTAGCCACCGAAACCGTGACGTTGGACCTGACTACGCGAGACTTTTGGTCCGACCGTCCCACCACCATCACTGGCGTTGGCTTTCAAACCGAAGGGCAACGCGTGAAAGGGAACTTCGGTAACCACCAGATGGAATTGTTAAACGATGTTAAAGGCCGATATGAAACGACCCCTCGTTAAAGCACTGGCAGGTGCCATGTTGCTGTTTTCGCACTACTCATTGGCATTGAGTAGTGACACAGAGCAACCGATTTATATTGAATCTGAGAGCCAGCATTTGGACATGGCCACCAACACGGTGACCTTTACCCAAGATGTTGTGCTGACCCAAGGTAGCATTAAAATTCTGGCCGACAAGCTGGTCGTGATCCGTCCTCAAGGCCAGGAAGGCGATGAAACCATTGAAGCGTTCGGTAAACCCGCGACCTTCGAACAGACCATGGATGATGGTAAAAAGCTGCACGGTGAAGCCTATAAGTTGCGCTATGAAGTGGGCAACGAGTTTTTGAAAATGTCGACCAATGCCATGCTGGAACAGGCGGGTAATCAAGTCGAGGGCAATGTGATCACCTATCAAATTGATAAGCAGCAATTGGTCGCAGAAAGTGACAGCAATAAGCGAGTCACAACCATCTTGCAGCCGACAACCAAAAGCCCATCTGAGTCAGAATCGCAATAAGAGGCCCTATGGCAACGTTAAAAGCGGCCAATTTGGCGAAAAGTTATAAAGGACGAAAAGTCGTCGCCGATGTCAGTCTGGAAGTAAAATCCGGCGAGATCGTCGGGCTACTCGGCCCAAATGGTGCAGGTAAAACCACATCGTTTTACATGATCGTCGGTCTTGTCGCTCGCGACGAAGGGGCAATTTTTATCGACGATCAAGACATTAGCATTCAGCCGATGCATAACCGTTCACGTCTTGGCATCGGTTATTTGCCGCAAGAGGCCTCGATTTTTCGCAAGCTCACCGTCTACGACAATTTGATGGCGGTACTGCAAACGCGAAAATCCCTCACCAAAGAGGAACGTCAAGATAAAGCCGAAGATTTGTTGGATGAATTTAATATTCAGCATATCCGCGATAGCCTTGGCATGGCGCTGTCAGGGGGCGAACGTCGCCGTGTCGAAATTGCACGCGCCCTCGCCGCTAACCCGAAATTTATTTTGCTTGATGAGCCGTTTGCAGGCGTCGATCCGATCTCCGTGATCGACATTAAAAAGATCATCGAACACCTACGCGATCGTGGCTTGGGCGTGCTGATCACCGACCACAATGTTCGTGAAACCTTGAGTGTCTGTGAGCATGCTTACATTGTCAGCCAAGGACACTTGATTGCGCACGGCACCCCTGATGAAGTGCTGAATGACGAGCACGTCAAACGTGTCTATCTCGGTGATCAGTTCAAGCTATAGTGGACTCGCTCACGCTAAAATCTGCCAATCACGGCTATAGTTATCAATAGAGCGCTTGCCCTGCATCTCAGAGCAAGCGTTTTTAACCTCATTGGTCGTTGTAAAAGGAAAGGTGTAACGCCCCTATGAAACCCACGCTTCAGCTCAAGCTTGGACAACAACTCGCAATGACACCGCAGCTACAGCAGGCTATTCGCCTGCTGCAGTTGTCGACGCTAGATTTGCAGCAAGAGATCCAAGAAGCGTTGGAAACCAACCCGCTGCTGGAACAAGACGAGGGTCAAGAACAAGAAGCCGCGGAGCGTAACGATAACGACACCACGGAAACCGCCACCGCCAGCGCCGACACGTTAGAAACCTCAGACGCCTTCGAGAAAAACGAAATGCCTGACGAGTTGCCGGTGGATACCACTTGGGATGACGTCTATAGCGCAGGAACCGGCAGTACTGGCATTGCCTCGGGCGGCGACGAGCTCCCCGTGTATCAAGGTGAAACCACCGAAAGCCTTTACGACTACCTAAAATGGCAGCTCGACCTCACCCCCTTCTCGGAGACGGATCAAGCCATTGCCTTGGCGATCATCGATGCGGTGGACGATCAAGGCTACCTGTCAGTCACCACTGATGAGATCTTAGAAAGCTTGGGCAGTGATGAGATTGAGCTTGACGAAGTGGAAGCCGTATTAAAACGTGTTCAACACTTTGACCCATTGGGTGTAGCCTCTCGCTCGCTACAAGAGTGCTTATTGCTCCAATTAGCGACATACAATCCAGAAACGCCCTGGCTGGATGAGGCACGTACCGTGCTCACCCAACATATGGATTTGCTCGCCAACCGCGATTATCGTCAACTGATGCGAAATACCCGTCTAAAAGAGCCGGATCTGAAAGCCGTGATGCAACTGATCCATAGTCTTGAGCCACGTCCGGGTAATCTGATCGTGACCAACGAAGCGGAGTACGTGGTGCCGGATGTCTCCGTGTTTAAGCACCACGGCAAATGGGTGGTTCAAATCAACCCAGATAGCGTTCCTAAGCTTAAGGTCAATGAGCAATATGCCGCTTATGGCCGTAACGGCTGTAGCCCGTCAGACAGCCAGTTTATTCGCTCCCATTTGCAAGAAGCTAAGTGGCTGATTAAAAGCCTCGAAAGCCGCAATGAGACCTTATTGAAGGTGGCCCGCTGTATTGTCGAACATCAACAAGATTTCTTTGAGTATGGCGAAGAAGCCATGAAACCCATGGTACTTAACGACATCGCCATGGACGTCGACATGCACGAGTCGACCATCTCTCGTGTCACCACCCAAAAATTTATGCATACGCCACGCGGTATTTTTGAGCTGAAGTACTTCTTCTCAAGCCACGTGAGCACGGACAATGGCGGCGAATGCTCTTCGACAGCCATTCGTGCCCTGATCAAAAAGTTGGTGGCAGCGGAGCCTGCCAACAAGCCCCTCAGTGATAGCAAAATTGCCGCCTTGTTAGCTGAGCAAGGCATCAAAGTTGCACGACGGACCATCGCTAAGTATCGGGAGTCGCTCGGTATTGCGCCGTCAAACCAGCGCAAGCGCCTGCTTTAGGCGCCTCAACAGAAGGAAGATGTGTATGCAAATCAACCTGACCGGACATCATGTCGAAATCACGCCACCAATACGCGAGTATGTGGATACAAAGTTTGCTAAACTCGAGCGCTTTTTCGAGCACATTAATAATGTCCACGTTGTGTTGACGGTCCAAAAGCTCGACCAAATTGCTGAAGCGACGCTCCATGTCAACAATGGAGAGATTCATGCTAAAGCGCAGTCGCAAGATATGTATGCGGCCATTGATGGGTTGACCGACAAGTTGGTCAAGCAATTGAGTAAACATAAAGAGAAGCTCAAACAGCATTAAGCTATGGAACTTAAAGACGTACTCACAGTGGACTGCACGCGCAGTGCCGTCCACTGTTCCAGCAAGAAACGCGCCCTTGAAATCATTAGCCAAGTGGCTGCGGATAAGTTGGGGATCAACGCGCAACAATTGTTTGAATGCATGCTAAGTCGTGAAAAGCTGGGCACCACTGGTATCGGCTCAGGGATTGCCATTCCACACGGCCGTATTACGGACAGTGATCATGCCATTGGCGTGCTGTTGCAATGTGCAGAGCCGATTGAGTTCGACGCTATCGACAAGCGCCCCGTTGATTTGCTCTTCGCGCTACTCGTTCCGGACGAACAGTGTAAATACCACCTCCAAACCCTCTCGGCCATCGCCGAAAAGCTCAATGATAAACAGCTATGCCGACAGCTTCGCAATGCAGACTCGGACCAAGAGCTGTACAATATCATGACTCAATAACGAGTAAGGGCTGACGGGAGTCTATTATGATGCTGAAAATTGTCAGTGGCCGTTCGGGGTCAGGCAAATCTGTGGCGTTGCGGGTGCTCGAAGATCTCGGGTATTACTGCGTTGATAATCTCCCTGTGAATCTGTTGCGCGACTTCGTCACGTCGCAAGAAGATGCCGAAGCCAAAATTGCGGTTAGCTTGGACATTCGCAACCTGCCTAACGCGAATGAGCCTATTGCTGACACCCTGGCCGCGTTGCGGGAAGTGTGCGATGTCACCTTGTATTACCTGGATGCAGATGACAAGGATCTGATTAAACGTTTTAGTGAAACACGCCGCTTGCATCCCCTGTCGCGCCAAAACCTGTCTCTTGAGCAAGCCATTCAAGCCGAAAAGCAACAAATGGCGCCCATCAAAGAACATGCCGACCGCGTGATTAATACCACGGGGCTGTCGATTCACGACTTAAGTGAGTCGGTGCGCTCACTGGTATTGGGCCGCGCCAGTGGCGATTTGGTGATGGTGTTTGAATCGTTCGGTTTTAAGCATGGCTTACCCGCCGATGCCGACTATGTGTTTGATGTTCGCTTTTTGCCCAACCCGCATTGGGAGCCGACCCTGCGCCCTCATACCGGCTTAGAAAAGCCTGTACGCATGTTCCTCGCCGCGCAACCCGATGTCGCAATGGTGATTGCACAAATCAAAGGCTTTCTTGAATCTTGGCTGCCAGCATTGAAAAACAATAATCGTAGTTATGTTACCGTTGCTATTGGATGCACGGGCGGTAAACACCGCTCTGTGTATATAGCGCAATATCTGGCTGACTATTTCACGGAGCTCGGCGAAAAAGTGCAAATTCGCCATCGCACCTTGGAGCAATCGTCATGACCACCCTGCACACGGATGTGTGTGTGCGTAACCGACTGGGCTTACATGCGCGAGCCGCGATGAAGCTGGTTGAGCTGATCCAAGCCTACGACGCCACCATTGAGCTGCAAAGTGGCGATAAGCGCGCCACGGCCGATAGTGTGATGGCAATGCTGATGCTGGAATCGGCTCAAGGACAAACTATTACCCTCACCGCGACGGGTCCACAGGCCGAACCGGCTTTAAACGCGGTAAAAGCGCTGTTCGATGCCGGATTTGACGAAGAAAGTTAACCGCCCACTGCGCTGACCAGCACGCAATTCCTTTCTTATACTGACACGCAACCCATTTGTCATGCGACAGACTCCCCTGATTGCGTTAGAATTTCAGACATTGCAATGGGGGATGTTGCCTATGGCAGAAACGACAGAACAAGAACAAAGCAATCAAACCCACCAACGGCTACAAGAAGTTAGCCAACTGCTGGAACAAGGCATGTTTGTCCGCGTGCGCCGCATGTTGGAAGACATGGAGCCGGAAGACATCGCCCACCTTCTTGAGGCCTCGCCGCCCAAAGGTCGTTTAGTTCTCTGGCAACTGACGGATCCCGAAGACCAAGGTGAAATCCTCGATGAGCTGTCTGAGGATGTGAAAGACGGCATCATGGTGCGTATGGCGCCTGAGCAACTTGCCGCCGCCACCGAGGGGATGGAAACCGACGACGTCGCTTATCTACTGCGTAGTTTGCCTCAAGACGTCTCACAAGATGTGCTGGCGGAGATGGACGCACAAGACCGTGCGCGCATCCAGCAAGCGCTCTCCTACCCGGAAGACTCTGCGGGCGGGATGATGAATACCGACGTGGTCACGATTCGGGGCGACGTCACTGTGGATGTCGTGCTGCGTTATCTGCGCATGCGAGGCGAGTTACCCGATACCACAGATGCGCTTTATGTGATTGATCCGAATGGCCGACTGATTGGCAATCTACCCATTGCCGCCTTGTTAGTTAACCAACCGGATACCGAGGTGGTCGACATTATGGACGATCCGGATGAAGCCATTAGCGTGACCATGGACGATGGTGATGTGGCAAGCCTCTTTGAGCGTCGTAACTGGGTTTCAGCCCCAGTCGTCGACCAACAAAATCACCTTGTCGGCCGTATTACCATCGATGATGTGGTAGATATTATTCGTGAAGATGCCGAGCACTCGATGATGGGCTTGGCCGGTCTGGACGATGAGGAAGACACCTTTGCGCCCGCCTTTAAAAGTGCGCGTCGTCGCAGCATCTGGCTGGGGATCAATGTGCTCGCGGCACTGACCGCAGCCTCCGTGTCGAACATGTTTGAAGGCACGCTTGATAAGATGGCAGCGATTGCGGTGTTGATGACCATCGTCCCTTCGATGGGCGGTGTAGCTGGGAATCAAACCGTTGCCTTGGTCATTCGCGGGTTAGCCGTGGGTCACATTGGTGACTCCAACACACGCTGGCTGCTCGCCAAAGAAGCCACCGTCGGACTGATCAATGGCTTGGTATGGTCGATGATTATTGGCGGCGTCGTAGTGCTATGGAAAGGGAATCTTGAGCTTGGGCTGATCATTGCCGGTGCGATGATGATGAATTTATTTATCGCTGGGATTGCTGGGGTCGCTATCCCGACTCTGTTAAAAAAATACAATATTGATCCGGCACTGGCCGGTGGCATGGCATTAACTACCGTTACTGATGTGGTTGGACTCCTTGCCTTTCTTGGCCTTGCCACCCTGTTTATTACCTAATCTGACCGCGATTAAAAAAGGCGAGCCATTGGCTCGCCTTTTTATTGGGCAGTGCAAAACGCTTACCGCTTACTCGTCCAAGAAGCTACGTAATGTCTCTGAACGGCTTGGGTGACGCAGCTTACGCAGTGCTTTCGCTTCAATCTGACGAATACGCTCACGCGTAACATCAAACTGCTTACCGACTTCTTCCAACGTGTGGTCGGTATTCATATCGATACCAAAGCGCATACGTAGCACTTTTGCCTCACGCGGTGTCAGACCGGCCAATACGTCATTGGTCGCCATTTTCAGGTTGTTAGACGTCGCTGAGTCCATCGGTAGCTCAAGGGTGGTATCTTCAATGAAATCGCCCAGATGTGAATCTTCATCATCACCGATAGGGGTTTCCATTGAGATTGGCTCTTTCGCAATCTTGAGGACTTTGCGGATTTTATCTTCCGGCATCATCATGCGCTCCGCCAACTCTTCAGGCAGTGGCTCACGGCCCATTTCCTGAAGCATTTGACGCGAGATGCGGTTAAGCTTGTTGATGGTCTCAATCATGTGCACCGGAATACGAATCGTCCGGGCTTGGTCTGCAATCGAGCGAGTAATCGCCTGACGGATCCACCAAGTCGCATAGGTTGAGAACTTATAACCACGGCGATATTCAAATTTATCCACCGCTTTCATCAAGCCAATGTTACCTTCTTGAATCAAATCCAAGAATTGTAAGCCACGGTTGGTGTATTTCTTAGCAATCGAAATAACCAGACGTAAGTTGGCTTCCACCATCTCTTTCTTCGCGCGGCGTGCTTTCGCTTCACCGATAGACATGCGACGGCTAATGTCTTTGATACGCTCAACAGACAGGCCCGTCTCTTCTTCGATGATTTTTAATTTCTGCACACAACGACGCAGATCTTCTTCGTAACGCGCCACACGCTCTGCATACGGCTTACCGGATGATAGCGCTTCATCAATCCATGCATCGGATGATTCGTTACCGGCAAACAATTGCACAAAGGTTTTCTTCGGCA
The DNA here is from genome assembly GCF_001722075.1 of Salinivibrio sp. SS2. Lineage (NCBI taxonomy): Bacteria > Pseudomonadati > Pseudomonadota > Gammaproteobacteria > Vibrionales > Vibrionaceae > Salinivibrio > Salinivibrio sp. SS2. The sequence goes on from NZ_MEBP01000071.1 coordinate 25,154, forward strand.
TTTTGGCCTGATCGACACACAGACGCATTACCAAGCGTTCTTGGGTACGCACTTTGTCCATGGTCTGGCGCATTTCGTTAACCAGACGATCAAACTGCTTAGGCACCAAGCGGAACTGCTTGAAGGTTTCCGACAGCTCTTCGATAGACGCTTTAGTGCGGTCATCGTAACGACCATACTGGTTGATTGCCGCTTCCATATTGGAATACGTACGACGGAGCTCGCTAAACTTCTCGCGTGCAAGCTCAGGATCGATACCGACATCTTCTTCGCTATCACTATCACCATCATCGTCGTCGTCATCAGCGTCGTCGTCATCTTCTTCTGCGAGCTCTTTCTCACTCAGCTCAGAGCCGATGTGGGTGGCGGTCGGGGCCATGTCATCTTGGGTTGGATCAATAAACCCAGAGATGATGTCAGTCAGGCGTAGCTCTTCCGCTTCCACCTTATCGAACTGGTCAAGCAGTGAGGCAATCGAGGCCGGGTATTCCGCCACCGAGCACTGTACTTGGTTAATGCCGTCTTCGATACGCTTGGCGATATCGATCTCACCCTCACGGGTTAGAAGCTCTACCGTTCCCATTTCACGCATATACATGCGCACAGGATCGGTGGTACGGCCAATTTCACTTTCCACACTGGACAGCGCTGCCGCTGCGGCTTCTACCGCGTCTTCGTCGGCCACGGTCTCAGACATCATCAATTCATCAGCATCGGGCGCGGCTTCTACCACTTGAATGCCCATGTCATTGATCATCTGAATGATGTCTTCTATCTGGTCGGAATCGACAATGTCTTCCGGGAGGTGGTCGTTAACTTCGGCATAGGTCAGATAGCCTTGTTCCTTGCCTTTTGCGACAAGCAACTTTAGCTGTGACTGCGGATTTTGATCCATAGACGATATCCAACTTCGGGTCTGAGTGAAGAATTTAGTATGCGGAAACGCAAACCGCCAATTTTAACAAATGTCGCCTTTGCTGGCTACTTTCTAAACGGACTGGCTCTGTATCAGTAGCATCAGTTCCCGCTTCTCTTCGACTGATAAGCCGACGGTATTTGACTTCGCTTGCAACTTGGCTATTTGTTGTTCGACACACTGGGCGAGTATTTTATCCAGTGAATCGCAAAAAAGTTCTGACGCATTATCATCGTCAATATGAAGATCCCAGCCGGCTAACCGCGCCAGCAAGGCTTCTTGTTTTGTCCCCCGCCAGTGCTCTAGCAACTGACCGGTAGTGATATTGGGGCGCGCTCGACAGATCTCAAGGATCGGATTGAGTAACGCCAAACCGGGCAAATCAATCGACTCCGCTGACGGCAACGGCGGTACTTCTTGGCCCAAGTACGGGTACTGGACCAGTAACGCAATCACCTCACGCATCGGCGTACGCTTAATCTCTGATTGCCCATGTACTTTAACGGGCTGTCCTTGGCGACGGATCAAGGTCTCTAGCTGATGGTCATCCATGATGCCCAATTTCTGCCCCAGTGTATTACGCAGGTAAAGGCGTAACGTATCTCCGGGCACTTTTTCAATCAAAGGCACCGCCAAGTTCGCCAGCTTGGCTTTGCCTTCTTGGCTGCTGGTGTCGACTTGCTTAAGCAAAGTGGTGAACATAAAGGTGGAGAGGGTTTGTGCCTCATTCAACCGCTGTTCAAACCCTTCTTTGCCCTCTTGGCGGATCATCGAATCCGGATCTTCACCGTCGGGCAAAAACATAAACTTGAGCTGTCTGCCATCAGTCATGTAAGGCAGTGCTTGCTCCATCGCCCGCCATGCTGCTTCTCGGCCGGCTCGATCGCCATCGTAGCAGCAAAGTATAGTACTACTTTGCCGAAACAGGGTTTGCATATGCTCCCCTGTAGTCGATGTCCCCAGCGAGGCCACAGCGTAATCGACGCCAAACTGTGCCAGTGCCACCACATCCATATAGCCTTCAACCACGAGGATACGCTCAGGGTGGCGATAACGTTGCATCACTTCATACAAGCCATACAACTCCCGACCTTTATGAAAGATCGGCGTTTCTGGCGAGTTCAGGTATTTCGGGGTGCCATCCCCTAACACCCGTCCACCAAAGCCAATCACACGGCCTCGGCGATCGCGGATAGGAAACATCACGCGACCACGAAAACGGTCATAACTGCGACCATTGTCGTTTTCAATCAACATGCCGGCGGTGACCAGCTGGCGTTGCTCCGCTTGGCTACGACCAAAACGTCGCTTAATGGTATCCCAATGATCAGGGACATACCCAATACCAAACTGTTTTACCACTTCACCGGATAAACCACGTTGTTTGAGATAATCCACCGCCACCTGTCCGGCTTCCGTTCGCAGCTCGCTGCTGTAGGTCCGTGCAATGGCTTCCATGGTTTCATAAATCTGACGTTTATCGTCCGTGGGAATGCTGGGGCGTGCTGTCCCGCCATTCGCTTGTTCACGGGGCACGTCTAAACCCAGTGTGTTCGCTAACTCTTCGATCGCATCGGGAAACTCCAATCGATCAAATTCCATCACAAAATCGATGGCATTACCGTGCACACCACATCCGAAGCAGTGGTAAAACTGCTTTTCTTGGCTAACGCTAAATGAAGGCGTTTTTTCGTTATGGAACGGACAACAGGCGCTGTAATTCTTGCCCTTTTTCTTGAGCTTGACCCGTGCGTCTATGATCTCAACAATGTCGAGACGTGAGAGCAAGTCGTCAATGAATGCGCGCGGGATTCTGCCTGCCATAACCTGAAATTTATAGGGAGAGAAGCAAACAAGCCGCGCCGTCCATTACGGAAAGCACGGCTTGTTGTAAGGTCTGGAAAAACTTAGCTTAAATTCGCTTTCACGAGTTGGCTAACTTTTCCCATATCAGCTCGGCCTTGGATTTGAGGTTTTAGTACCCCCATCACCTTGCCCATGTCTTGCATGGAGGCGGCGCCGGTTTTTTCAACGGCAGCTTTTACCAATGCATCGACCTCTGCTTCGCTCAGTGGTTGAGGAAGAAATTCTTCAATCACTGCAATTTCTGCGAGTTCTGCATCGGCAAGGTCATCACGACCGGCTGACTGGTATTGGGCTACGGAATCACGGCGCTGCTTTACGCTTTTTGTCAGCACCGCAAGAATGTCCTCGTCACTCAATGACTGACGGGTATCCACTTCTTGCTGTTTAATGGCTGACATCAGAAGGCGAATCGTACCAAGACGCGTCTTGTCTTTCGCTTTCATCGCCGCTTTTTGGGCATCTTTTAGACGTTCAAGCAATTCCATAGCACCTACCTAATCTGACTAAATTAGTACAGACGTACGCGACGTTGGTTTTCGCGTGCCAACTTCTTCAGGTGACGTTTTTGAGCAGCGGCTTTAGCGCGTTTGCGAACGGTAGTTGGCTTTTCGAAGTGCTCACGACGGCGAACTTCAGAAAGAATACCTGCTTTTTCACAAGAGCGCTTAAAGCGACGCAATGCTACGTCAAATGGTTCGTTTTCACGTACTTTAACTACTGGCATGTGCCTTTCACCTCAGGGGTTATCAGTTATCGCTGGCGAATTATTGGCCAGCCTTGATTAAAAATGGTGCGAAATTCTAATCCGAATAGGGGGGCATTGTAAAGCACATCTGGCGAATTACTTCCAAGCCATGTAAGATTGCGCGCACCGCCAGCCTGTGCTGGCAACGTCTTCTCGCTTCGGTCTTCACGCTCAGCGTGCTCATTTATCCTAAGCGTTCAATCTATCGGCTGTTTTCCTGAGGTTATGATGCGAATTTTAGGCATAGAGACATCGTGTGACGAAACTGGCGTGGCGATCTACGACGATCAACGCGGGCTTTTGTCACATAAACTTTACAGTCAGGTAAAGCTTCATGCCGATTATGGCGGGGTTGTCCCTGAGTTAGCCTCTCGCGATCATGTTAAAAAGACCTTGCCGTTAGTCAAAGCAGCGATGGCAGAGGCACAGCTGACACCCGCGGATATCGATGGCGTGGCCTATACCGCCGGTCCCGGATTAGTCGGTGCCTTGCTGGTCGGTGCCACCATCGGTCGCAGCCTGGCGTACGCATGGCAAGTGCCAGCGGTGGCAGTGCATCATATGGAAGGCCACTTACTTGCACCTATGTTAGAAGACACACCTCCTCCCTTTCCTTTTGTGGCGTTGCTCGTCTCCGGCGGACACACGCTGTTAGTCGAAGTAAAAGGCATTGGCGAATACCGCATTCTTGGTGAGTCGATTGATGACGCAGCCGGTGAAGCGTTTGATAAAACCGCGAAGTTGATGAATCTTGATTATCCCGGTGGCCCCTTACTGTCAAAACTGGCAGAAAACGGCACCCATGGTCGCTTCACCTTCCCGCGTCCGATGACCGATCGCCCCGGTCTCGATTTCAGCTTTTCCGGCTTGAAGACATTTGCCGCGAATACCATTGCTGCCAATGACAATGATCCGCAAACCCGTGCGGATATCGCGTATGCCTTCCAAGACGCAGTGGTGGATACGCTGGCAATCAAGTGTAAGCGAGCGTTAGAGCAATGTGGCATGAATCGATTAGTGGTTGCTGGCGGCGTTAGCGCGAATCGTCATTTACGCGACAAACTCGACACCCTCACGCGCAAACTGGGCGGTGATGTTTTCTATCCACGTCCCGAGTTCTGTACCGATAACGGCGCCATGATTGCCTATGCGGGGATGCAGCGACTCAAAAACGGGGAGCATATGGGACTGGGGGTGAAGGCACAGCCTCGCTGGCCGATTGATACCTTGCCACCCTTGACTAAATGATGCAAAAAAGCAGCCTTGGGCTGCTTTTTTTACGTCCGTTAACGTCGCCAGCGCCTGAGTACAATGGGCTTTTCCTCGCCATCGAGTAGGCGACGAATATTTTCATAGTGACGAAATAAAATCAGGCAAGAAAGCATCGCCACTGGCATCGTAAATTGCGGTTTAATCCACCAAGTGAAAAGCGGTGCCAAAATGGCGGTGACGATAGCACTTAATGACGAATAGCCAGTGATCACTAATACCACTCCCCAAGTCAGCACTAACAAGCCGGTGAGACTGAGTCCTATCGGGGCCATGGCGCCCAGCGCCGTCGCTACACCTTTGCCGCCTCGAAAATGAAAGAACACCGGATAGATGTGCCCAAGACAGGCGGCGATGCCAATCAAGCCAAGCAAAAACGGATTAATCCCGATAAGATAACTGAGCCAAACGGGGATCGTCCCTTTGAGCATGTCGCACACTAAGACCAATGCCGCGGCCGTACGGCCGCCAAGGCGATACACATTGGTCGCGCCCGGATTTCCAGACCCTTGTTCACGAGGATCCGGCAGACCATAGGCCCGGCACACCAGCACCGCACTGGAAACAGAGCCGAGCAAATAGGCAGCGATGATGATGGCAATGGCCAGTGCAGTCATGTGAAATTCCTAGAGTTTGTGCTGCATTCGTTGCTATAGTGCGCCCACGATCTTGATTAGACGCAACATGGATCGGAACGCATCGCGCATCCAAGTGTCAATCGATAAGCTCGATAATACGGGCTTTCTTACCACAGTGGTATCCGACCTGTCACGGAGTGTGAAAAAACATGGATTCCGTCTTTATAGAACAACTCGACGTTGTGACCACCATCGGTGTCTACGATTGGGAACAAACCATCCAACAAAAGTTGGTACTTGATATCGAAATGGCGCACGACAATCGTCCCGCCGCCCAAAGTGATGATGTCAGTTTAGCGCTGGATTATGCCAGTGTCAGTGAGGCTGTGATTGCACATGTTCAAGCCAGCCGCTGTGCACTCATCGAGCGGGTCGCCGAAGAGGTCGCCGCGCTAATCCAGTCACAATTTGGCGTCAGCTGGGTAAAAGTGCGTGTGGCCAAACCTGGCGCCGTCGCCCAAGCGCGTAATGTTGGCGTAGTGATAGAGCGAGGCACACGGTGACAAAAGCATTAGTCAGTATTGGCTCAAACATCGATCGCGACCTGCATATTCAAGCCGCGGTTAAGGCGTTACGAGCCTTAGACCCACACTGCCGTTTTTCGCGCATTTTTGAGGCCGAACCCGTCGGCTTTGAAGGGCCGAATTTCTATAACCTTATCGCTGAGCTCGACACGGCACTCGATCTGCAAACCTTTTGGCAAACCATACGCGATATCGAAAGTCGATATGGGCGACAGCGCGACGACGTTAAGTATCGCGATCGTACCTTGGACATCGATTTATTGACCTTTGGCGATCAGTGTCAGTCCAGCGGACCGGCCTTACCGCGCAACGATATTTATAAATTTGCATTCACCCTTTGGCCGCTCGCTGAACTGTGTCCCGATCAAGCAATCCCCGGGGATGGACGAACATTTGCGCAGCTTTGGCAGCAATTTGACCAAGCCCAGCCACTATGGCCTATCGAGACCCCTGCGTATTTGAAGGAATAATCATTACCATGAGCATGTTTGAAGCCTTTTTCCTTGCCCTTATTCAAGGCTTAACTGAGTTTTTGCCCATTTCCAGCTCCGCCCACCTCATTTTGCCATCGCAGATTTTTGGCTGGGCCGACCAAGGCTTAGCCTTCGATGTGGCCGTTCATGTCGGCACACTTGCCGCGGTGATTGGCTATTTCCGCCGTGAAGTTGTGTCACTGTTAAGTGCCTTTTTCGCGTCGTTCACAGGTAAACACAGCCGGGATAGTCAATTGGCTTGGATGATCGTATTGGCGACCATTCCCGCCTGCGTGGCTGGCCTGTTTCTTAAAGATTTAATTGAGCTTTACCTGCGTTCAGCGTGGGTGATTGCCGCTACCACCTTACTATTTGGCGCACTGCTTTGGTGGGCTGACCGCCATGCGCGTCAACAATGCGATGAGTACCAAACCACCCGATCGCGTGCGCTGTTTATCGGGATCGCTCAAGCACTTGCTTTGATCCCAGGCACCTCACGTTCGGGCGCCACCATTACCGCTGCGTTGATGCTAGGCTACACTCGAGAAGCTGCCGCACGATTCTCGTTTTTGATGTCGATTCCGATCATCACCCTCGCCGGATCATATCTGGGCTTACAGCTGGCCACCAGCCCAGTGCCGGTTGAGTTTGCCCCCATTGGGGTTGGCGTTTTGGTCTCGTTTGTCAGCGCCTATGCGTGTATTCATGCGTTTTTAAAGCTGGTCACCCGTGTAGGCATGTTACCGTTCGTGATTTACCGCCTGATTTTAGGTGTGGGTCTCATTGCGCTATTGATGAGCCAATAAAACTCGCTAATCCAATGCCATCCGAGGGCAGACCACATTGGCTGCCTTCAGGTGGTACATCTCCACCTCAGGATGGCTAAAAAAGCCCACTTCCCACGGATTTTTCGCCACAAAACGCTCTCGTATCTCATCAAACATCATCGACGGTTTAGGTACGGTATAAACCTCGCCGCGAATAATGCTGTAGTTCCATTCAATCGCCTGTTCAAAGGTAAAAGTTGCACGGCTATCAATCGCAAAGTAACAGCGGTTGTCGCGTTTTAGCAGTAACGATTTGAAAGTACTGGGAAAGGTGATAAAGAAAATGTCATCCTCGACCGACGATAAAAACGCCATCACCGTCGTATGTGGCTGACTCGGCGCATAAGTCAAAAGCACACCGATTTTATTATCATACTCACTGTCATCCATCGCCGGGACTTGCGATAAAGGTGTGGTGGGTAACGCCACGGTCCGACGCGTATCTAACGGATAAGCATAATCAGAGGCTTGATAAGACTTCACCACGCCCATCCCATAGGCCACCTGATATTCGAGCGCATCAATCATGACCTCAAAGGCGGATGTGGCAATCACCTTACCCTTAAACGACAAACGATACACCTTAAGGTCGGCGTCATAATCACTCACCCCGGTGCGGTTATCGAGATGTAACGTGACCCATTGACCGTCTTTCAATTGATGCCCTTTGGGAAAGATCGTGCGCAACCGGGTATCACTGAGCGGCTCCACGCCGCAAATCGACACCGCCATACTGCCCATCTTCTCTGGGGTGGAATACGTGCCTAGCACGCCCAATACACGCGCTCCAATCAGATCACGCAACGGCCTTGTGTTCATGCCTCGCTCCCTCGCTGCTCGACTAACAGCTATTAGCATGGCAGTAAACTAAAAAGGGCGCCAATCGGCGCCCTAAGGGAAGAAGTGATGGGTATTATTCGCCAGCCACTTTCATTGCATCAATAATGATTGAGCCGGTTTGAATTTGGCTGCGCGTCTCAATATCTGTGCCGATAGCAACAATATTGGCGAACATCTGGTTTAAATTCCCCGCGATGGTAATGCCGCTGACTGGATATTGGATTTCACCGTTTTCCACCCAAAAACCCGCAGCGCCGCGCGAATAATCGCCAGTGACCGGATTCACCCCCTGCCCCATTAACTCAGTCACCAACAGACCGGTGCCCAAGGTTTTCAGCATGGCATCAGCATCTTGGCCGGTGTGACTGACATACCAGTTATGGATACCGCCAGCGTGGCCAGTGGGCTCCATATCGAGCTTGCGAGCCGCGTAGCTGGTCGCTAGATAGGTTTTTAATACCCCTTGTTCCACGATGCGTCTGTCTTGGGTCTTGACCCCTTCGCTATCAAACGGCGAGCTGGCCGACCCTTTAAGTACGTGGGGTAACTCATTGATCGTGAGCCAGTTAGGGAAGATTTGTTCATCCTTTTTATCCAGTAAAAAGGATGATTTGCGATATAACGCAGAGCCACTGATCGCCATCACCAGATGACCAAACAGGCCGGTCGCCACACTGGCATCAAACATCACGGGGACTTCACACGTAGCCAGGCTACGTGGGTCTAAGCGCGCTACCGCGTGTTTTGCCGCTTCGATACCGACTGAGGTTGGGGTCCATAAATCGGCTTTATCGCGCGCAACCGTGTAGCTCATATCGCGCTCCATGCCATTGGCACTCTCCGCGATCACCGAGCAGCTTAGCGCCTGACGGCTGGAGGCATAACTGCCTAGCATGCCGTGGCTATTGCCATACACACGGACTCCGTAATGGCTGTCGTAACTGGCTCCATCACTGAATTTGATCCGCGAGTCATAACCTAACGCAGCTTGTTCCGCCTCAATGGCTAATGCGGCTGCAGCATCGGGCTCTGGCTCGTCAGGGTAAAACAGATCAAGATCGGGATACTCAAAGGCCATTAAGTGTTTTGGTGCTGGGCCACCAAAGGGATCCGGTGAGGTATAGCTGGCAATTTCCAACGCGGCTTCGACCGTTTTGGCAATCGCACGCTCGGACAGATCTGTCGTGGATGCGCTACCTTTGCGCTGATCGCAGTAGACAGTCACTCCCAAGGCACCATCGCGATTAAACTCTACGTTCTCCACTTCACCCATGCGTGACGTGACGCTGATCCCTGTGCTTTTGGTGATCGCTACCTCTGCGGCATCACTGCGTTGCGCGGCCATGTCCAACGCACGGCTGACGGCTTGGCGTAGGTGTTGCTCTTGCTCCGCGACCTGCTGTTTTACACTCATAGTTGACCTTTCTGATTAAAATTCGAATTTGGAATACGGGGCCACGCGAGCCGGTGACAAAAAAGCCCGCGTTTGTGCGCGTTTCTTGTTAACATAAGTGTCATTGCACATTCTCATTGAGGTTGAACATGGGCCGTAAAAATAAACCTGCTCCTTGGGAGGAAGAGGAAGAAATCATCTGGGTGAGTAAATCCGAGATGAAGCGCGATATGCTCGCCCTGCAAGAGCTTGGCGAAGCGCTGGTTAAGCTCAAGCCTGCCGTGTTGGAAAAGTTTCCACTCGACGACGACTTATACACCGCCATTGTTGACGCACAACGCTTAAAAAACGAAGCACGTCGTCGCCAATTGCAATATGTCGGCAAGCTCATGCGCTCTCGCGACCCTGAGCCGATTCAAGCGGCGCTGGATAAGCTACAAAACAAGCACGCGCAACAGAGTGCTGAGCTGCATAAGCTCGAAAAGCTGCGCGACCGTGTTGTCGATGAAGGCGACGACGCTATCAACGATGTGATGTTGCAGTATCCAGAGGCCGACCGCCAACGCTTACGCCAGCTTGCCCGTCAGGCTAAAAAAGAGCGACAACAAAACAAGCCGCCCAAGGCCTATCGCGAGATCTTCCAATACATTAAAGGCTTTTACGACCAAAGCCTGTAAAACCTCACGCCAGTGTTCTCCACTGGCGTGTTTGTTTATGACTCCGTGCCACCCACTGTCATGGCATCAAGTTTCAGCGTTGGCTGACCCACGCCAACCGGCACACTTTGCCCTGCCTTACCGCAGACGCCGACGCCTCGGTCAATCGCGAGATCATTACCCACCATCGACACTTGTTGCATCGCCTCAATACCACTGCCAATCAAAGTGGCCCCTTTCACAGGCGTGGTAACTTTTCCGTTCTCAATTAAATAGGCTTCAGAGGTCGAGAACACAAATTTACCCGAGGTAATATCCACTTGTCCGCCACCGAAGTTCGGCGCATACAAACCGTGCTCAACACTAGCAATAATATCACTCGGCGTACTGTCGCCACCCAGCATGTAGGTATTGGTCATACGAGGCATGGGTAAATGCGCGTAAGATTCGCGACGGCCGTTTCCGGTCGGTGCCACTCCCATCAAGCTCGCGTTGTGCTTATCTTGCATATAGCCTTTAAGCACCCCATTTTCGATCAGGACGTTATATTGGCCCGGCACGCCTTCATCATCGATATTGAGCGAGCCGCGACGGTCCGCCATCGTGCCATCATCAACAATGGTGCAAAGCGGTGAGGTCACTTGCTCACCGAGGCTGCCGGTGAAGACAGACGATTCTTTACGGTTGAAATCGCCCTCCAAGCCATGCCCGACCGCTTCATGCAATAGTACGCCCGGCCAACCCGCGCCTAACACCACAGGCATGGTGCCAGCAGGGGCGCCTTCTGCACGCAAGTTCACCAGCGCTAAACGAATCGCTTCATCAGCAAACTGTAGCGCCGTGCTTTTTCCGTCTTGCTCTTGCAAGAACACCTCGTAACCATAACGGCCACCGCCGCCGGCACTTCCCCGCTCACGGCGTCCATCCTGCTCAACGAGCACAGACACAGATAAACGGACTAGAGGGCGAATATCCGCGGCATAGGTTCCATCCGTGGCGGCAATCAATACTTGCTCGTACAAGCCATTAATACTGGCACTGACTTCTTTCACTCGCGGCTCTTTAGCACGAATGTAGCTGTCGATTTCTTTCAGCAATGCGATTTTTTGCTCGCGGGTTAGGCTACCGAGCGGATCAAGCGGGCCATAGTATTGACCACCTCGAACCGTGCGAAAGGCACTGACTTGACCCTGCCCACTTTTGGGTGCAATCCCGCGTGCGGCGGTCGCACTTTGCATCAAGGCATCAGCGTTAAGTTGGTCCGAGTAGGCAAACCCGGTTTTCTCACCCGTGATAGCGCGTACACCTACACCTCGATCGATATTGAACGAGCCGTCTTTGATGATGCTATCTTCCAAGACGAGCGACTCGTGCCACGTTGATTGGAAAAAAACGTCGCCGTAGTCAATTTGACGACCACTCAGGTGAGCCAGTGTCTCTTGGAGATGCGACTCACTGATCCCCGCAGGGCGCAATAAGGTTTCTTCGACCTGTTCCAGACTCATTCGCTTACTCTTGGTTGAGGCTATTTATGCTAGCCAAAGATAAAAAGATGATGCGCCGAGGGTGCGCTATTTCAATTGGGTTTGCAACCGAGCGTGGTCGAGCACCGGCATTTTACGGCGAATGGATTCACCGATGCTCAGATCAAGCTCCGCCCACGTCACACCGGGGTCGTCCCCTAGTGACGCGACCACTTGCCCCCAAGGGTCGATAATCATCGAATGCCCCCACGTTTGACGGCCTTTACTGTGCTCGCCACACTGCCCGGCAGCAATCACCCAGCATTGGGTTTCAATCGCGCGGGCGCGCAGCAATGCCTCCCAGTGCGCCTGTCCCGTGACGCGCGTGAACGCCGCCGGCACAGTTAAAATATCGGCGCCTTGCGCGCGCAACGCATGATAGAGCGGCGCAAAACGCAGGTCATAACAGATACTTAACCCCAAGCAACCAAATGGCGTGTCCACGGTGGCAAGTTGATCACCAGCTTGAAAGTAGTCCGACTCCCGATAACGTCCATGGGCATCCGCCACTTCCACATCAAACATATGGAGCTTATCGTAGCTACCTCGCAAATGTCCGGCATTGTCGAACACCAAGCTTGCGCTACTCAAACGGCCATTGTCGTTTTGGATCGGAAAGGCCCCCACCACCAGCCAGATATCGAACTGGTGCGCCATTTCTGCCAGTTGGCGCTGGATAGGGCCATGTCCTAACGGCTCGGCATGCCGTTGGTAATCTTGTTTGTCACCAAATACCAAGGCATTTTCTGGCGTCAGTGCCAGTTTGACGCCTTGTTGATGCAACCGCTGCAAACTGGTTTGCAGTACGTCCATGTTCTGCACCGGATCGGCGCCCGAATTCATCTGGATGATGCCGACTTTCATCATGCTCACTCCTTGGCTTGTTCTGCCTGTTGGCGCAATCTTTCCGTGGCATCGGCGGGCAAGGTTAGCGCCTCTTGATTACGGGAGATTTCCCGAATATCAGGCGTACCAATCGGCCCTGTGACTTGATAGCGAACCTGTGTAAAGACATCCACAACCGGCGAAATCGCCGTGGTGACGGCCAATACGTAGAGCGCCGTTTGTGGCGTAACAGCAAACGCGCTGAGCACAGGGATCCCAGAGGTAATATCTGGCGTAAAGCGCACATCCGCGTTGACTTGGTTGCTGACCAAGTTAGCGATACCTCTGATAACCATATCACCTGCTAATCCATCCATGCGGATATTATCGGTCACGACCACGCCATTTGTGATCACCGCACGGCCCGTAATGTCATCAAACGCCAGTCCATCTTCGAATACGCCAGAAAAGTCGAGTTGGATTTTGCGTAGAATAGAATCCAAGCTAAATAAGCCCAGCAATTTGCCCGCTCCCCCGACGCCACTGATGTAACCATCTTGGATATCGGCACGGACTTCACCATTTAAACTCGTGATATCCGCTTGCCACGGCAGTCCCCCATAAGAGATATCCGCTTGCGAGGTAAAACGCGCATCTTGGATCCCACCGCTGACCCCAAAGCGCCCCATTAAATCCGACGTGCTATCGCCATTTAACTGTATGGAGAGCGACGTTTGATTACGCTGATCCTCATCGATTAACCAACTGCCGCTTACCGCCGCTTGGTTTTGACCGCTCTCGATAGTCAATGAGGTTAAGTCTATGCCTTCTTCTTGCTTGTCGAGTGATGCAGAAACTCGCCCAAGTCGATAGCCTTGTAGCCATAAATCTTTGATCAATATATCGGTGGATGGCACCGCCGCCAATAGCGCCTTGTCAGCGACAGAGGCTCGGCTGTCCACCGGTGCGAACAGGGGCGCATTAGGATCGTTTTCGGCGGTATCGGCGATCATATTGATATGCCAATGATCGACATCGATCGCTAAGCGTCCTCCCGTCGGCCACTGGGCGCGGCCGCTAAGCTCATTGCTACCGAGTAAGGCGTCCCATCCTTGTGGCTTTTTGCGCACAGCAAGAGACACTTGATTAAACCTCAGTTTGTCGGCATCTAAGCGAGCGATGCGTGCGTTCACTTTAGTGGGCACTGGTAAGGTCGGAAAATCACTTTGCCCTTGTGGCCATTGCGGCGTCACGTCACGCCATAGGTCACGCCACGGCATTATATCTAGCTGTGCCAAGTCAATATCCAACCGATGCCCTTGCGTCGCCAAGAGTGAGGTGGGCTGTTCGCCCACATACCATTGGCTTGCCGTGATCACGGGACGATCGCCTTGGGTATTAATACGCGCTTGATAGCTAACCGCCGGTAACTGAATTCGCCCTTGTAGCCCTTCGCTGTTGCCCGTTGCCGCCAGCGAGGCGCTACCGGTTGACCAACGCGGTTTAGCCAGTGGCGCGGGCAATGTTGACTGCAAAGGCGTGGTGTCGATATCAACACCCAGTTGGTAGTCAAAACCGATGTCATGCAGCGTCAGGCCCAAGGTCGCCTGCCAACGGGCACCACCAGCAAGATAATCCTCGAGCGGTAACGACAGTTGAGCCAGCAAAGGGGCGACGTCCCAGTCCGCATCCAGATTAAGATCCAGCTGATAACCTGCCGCATCGGTTTGTCCGTCAAAATCGACCTTGATGGGCTGGCCCAGCCATTGGGCCGTCAGCGCCCGAGTGCGGATAGTATCATCGTCAAAGCGCAGCCTACCTACGACATTATCCAGTTGCATGGACGGTGCCTGAATCAGCACTTGGTTCCCCGCAAAGCGCACTTCACCTGTGGCGTGCGGCTGACTGCCGTCGAGAGGGATATCGAGCGCTAAATTGGCATCTACCAATCCCTTAACTTGAACATGCGTCAACGCCGCGCCCACTGAGTCGACGAGTGGGGTCGCCAACATATAACGACGGACCGCATCCCCGGTGGCGGATAAATCTGCCGCCAGGGTTAATGTGCTATCCGGCGCCTCCATATCCGCGATATCGGCGCGAACCTGACGGCTGATCGCATCGCCAAGACGTACATGATCGCCCTGAATGGTTAGCCGTGCGTTTTCAAACAAGAGCTCAGCATCCAATTCGGTCAGAGTAGGCCATGCGGTATTAAAACTGAATGCGCCTTGACGCAGCGGCACTCGCGCTTGGAAGACACCGTCATGTTGACGGTAGGGAAACGCATTTAACGCGCCAAACCATAAAATGTCACTGCCTTGCGCCTGCCCGCCTTGAATCGCACGAGAGAGGTAATCGGTGAGTGAATCTGGCATCGCACGGATGGGTAAATAGCGCCACGTTTGGCCTGCATCGTGCACATCGGCGTTAGCATAGAGCGCCAGAAACGGTGAACCTTGTGCAGGAATGTCTAAGCGAAACGCGCCGCGCGCCGCCAAGTCTGCCGCTTGGAGGGCAATCGCATCACTCCAAACCGTCAAAGTATCGCCACGATCCGCCCATTGCACCGTCACCTCCCCATGCTCAAGCGGTAACGGCGCTTGAAAAAAATCACCATAGGGGAGTGATTGTTGCCCTAATGCTAAGGTCGCCTTGCCTTGATGTCCCTTACCGGACACGGTGACATTTAACCCCTCAAAGGCCGGGAAATAGCCCCATTGATTGGCGCGAATGTCAGAGAAAGAGGCTTGATAGCGCAGCGGCGCATCAGGGGACTGACTCATTGCCAGCGTGTCCACCATACCGGTCGGTGAAAGGACGTCTATCAGTTGATGCTGACGGTCAGATTGGCTCAACAATCCAACTAACGGACGTAATGCCGCGATATCAATGTGACGGGCATTCAGCTGCCAGTTGGACACGTTTCCTTGCCAAGATAGCTGATTGAGCGCAGGCAGCGTGGTATCCCCTTGCTGAACCCAAACCCCATCGCTATCCACACGCCATTGCTGATCCTCTCTTGCCTGCAGTTGCACGCGGCTGTCTTTGATCGCCCATTGCTGCGAGGCCCCTTGCTGATCGCGCCACGTCAAAGCCAAGGTATCGACACCCAGCAAGGCATTCGCCACTTGGCCTTTCTCAACCCGCAGCCATGCATTGGCATCTAAGCGCGCATTGTCAATCGTCACTGACGGCGTGAAGCGCTTCATCAGCCACGGTGCCAAATCCATGTTTTCGCTAGCCAGATAAAAATCACCACTGAGCGAGTCCAACCCGTCGGTCTCGGTAAAGGCCGCATTGACGCGAATTTTTTCTAGCTCTGTCCCCGCAATCCCAATGGTGCCTTGCGCATGATGCTGACCATTTTGATTACGCCACAACAAATTATCGATATTAAGCGTCTGCGCCGCCAATGAAGGTGTGACAAGAACAAGACGGGCGTTGGTGACAGAGAACTGGCCAAGGCGAGCTAAAAACAAATCTTCAAGGCGCTCACGCACCCCAGTGCTATCTCTTTTATCGGGCAGTTGACCACTGTTAAAGGTCAGCCCATCGAGAGTAACATGGGAAAACACCGGTTGACGGCGAGATAAGCTCGCAAAGACATCCAGTTGTAGATCAATGTGGTTTGCGGTCAGTAACGGCGGGCTGTTATCACTGGTAGTCAAGGCGACATGATTGAGTTGCAATGACGGCGTAAGGTTGCGCCATTGGCCAGCAATGGTCCCAAGACGCGCGCTAAAGCCCGTTTGCTCGCTAACCCATTGTCGTAGCGGCTCACGCACCATATCCACGTTGGGCAATAAAAAGCGCAAACCGCCAATAAAGACGGCGGTTAACAGAATAAGACTCACGACGCCAGCTAGCAACCAGCGTCCAATTTTCGCGGCCCAGGTCATGGATTACATCATTACTACGTCAAACTGCTCTTGGGTATACAAAGGCTCGGATTTCACCTTTACTTGCTTGCCAATAAAAACTTCAAGCTCTGCGACTAAGTGGGAGTCCTCTTCTACCAAAGCTTCCACCACAGCAGGCGAGGCATATACCACAAATTTGTCGGCATCATAGGCACGGTTCACCCGAGTGATTTCTCTTAGCACTTCATAGCAGACGGTTTCTACCGTTTTCACCGAGCCTCGGCCTTCACACGTTGGACACTCGCCACACAGCACATGTTCAATACTTTCGCGCGTGCGTTTGCGGGTCATTTCCACTAAGCCGAGCTGGGTAAAGCCATTAATGTTGGTTTTTACCCGATCATGACTTAACGCTTGTTCCAGCGAGTGCAACACGCGGCGGCGGTGTTCGTCGGTACTCATATCGATAAAATCGATGATAATAATACCGCCCAAATTACGCAGACGCAGTTGACGAGCAATAGCCCGTGTTGCTTCAACATTAGTATTAAAGATAGTCTCATCAAGGTTACGGCGCCCAACAAAGGCCCCGGTATTGATATCAATGGTGGTCATGGCCTCGGTTTGATCAATGATCAAATAGCCCCCCGACTTCAACTCCACCTTACGTTCCAGCGAGCGCTGGATTTCGTTTTCGGTGTCGTACATATCAAAAATCGGTTGCTGACCATCGTAGTAAGCAAGCTTGCCGGCAAGTTCAGGGACAAACTCTGAGGTGAATTCTTCCAACGTATCATATGCTTGGCGAGAATCGACCCGAATCAAATCCAGCTCGGTGCCAACAAAGTCACGCACAATGCGCTGCGCTAATGCCAACTCGCCATAGAGCATGGATTTTGATTTATACCGTGCGCGCCGCTCTAAGACCTTCTTCCACAACCGTTTTAGAAACGCTGCATCTTGCGCCATTTCTTTATCCGTCGCGCCTTCAGCCGCGGTGCGGATAATAAAGCCGCCCAGCTCATCGCAATAGTCACTGACAATACGTTTTAAGCGACTGCGCTCCTCTTCACTTTCGATACGCTGTGACACGCCAACATGCGACGCGCCCGGCATAAAGACCAGATACCGCGACGGCAGAGTGATGTCCGTGGTCAGACGAGCGCCTTTGGTGCCCAAGGGGTCTTTGACCACCTGAACCACAATGTCTTGTCCTTGGCGTACCAATTCAGAAATATCGCGCACTTGAAATTGCTGCTTCTCATTCTCAGAGACACACTCAGTGTGCGGCACGATATCCGAGGCGTGCAAAAAAGCCGCTTTATCTAAGCCAATATCGACAAAGGCTGCCTGCATCCCAGGCAAGACACGACTCACTTTCCCTTTGTAGATATTGCCTACGATGCCGCGCTTCGCTTCTCGCTCAATATGGATTTCTTGAAGGTTGCCACCTTCGATCATCGCCACCCGCGTTTCGCTAGGTGTGACATTGATTAACAGTTCCGCACTCATGGTTTCCCCGACATCTCAAAAATGGGCCTGACGGTTGTTCAGGCCATAAATTGCTTGAGCAGCTGCTCGGTTTCATACAATGGCAAACCAACGACCGCGTGATAACTGCCGTCGATACGGGTAACAAACTTGCCGCCAAGGCCTTGAATGGCGTAGCCGCCCGCTTTATCCATAGGTTCTTTCGATTGCCAGTACGCGCGAATATCGTCATCGGTCAACTCACGAAACCACACCCGTGTTGTTACCACAGTGGTCACTTGCTTCATCGCATTGGCAACGGTCACCGCCGTCATCACTTGATGCTCACGGCCAGATAGCTGTTTGAGCATACGTGCCCCATCCGCTTCATCGCGCGGTTTTTCCAGTACCTGCTCGCCATCGACGACGATCGTATCGGCGCCTAATACGGGTAAATGACCACCGGTCTTTGCGACTCCCGCACGTGCTTTGTCTTGTGATAAACGAGACACATAAGCATAAGGGGATTCACCGGCTTTTTGCTGTTCTTCAACATCTACCACTACCCGCGAAAAGTTGATGCCCATATCGGTCAACAACGCTTGGCGTCGCGGTGAGCCTGACGCCAGATATAAATCAATGCTCATGAAATCCCTCTAACGAATTGCAAAACGACGACGCACCCGGCGGAGCAGTAAGAAAAGCCAAGGCCACAGTATAAAGTTAAGCACACCTGCCCAGAGCTGCTCTGGATTAAACTGTACGTCAGAGACGAGGTACTCCGCCCAGAACTCGATCAACTTTCCCGCGAGGGTTAACAGCGACAGTAGCAACGCTTGTTGCCAGTAAGACATGTTGCGCAAAAGTTGAAAGTTGAGCGCGACAAGATAGACCAAGATCGCCATCATTAAACCGCGCACCCCTAATGTTGACCCTAACATCAGGTCCCACAGCAAGCCCAGCACGAGTGCCGTGCCAACATTGACCCGGTGCGGCAAAGCCAACACCCAGTAGAAGGTCACCAGCAACACCCACGATGGTCGAAAAGGCGCGAGTTCGCCAGGCCAAGGCGCTGCTTGTAAGATAAGTGCAGCAATAAAAGTCAGCCAAATCACCAGATGACCGCGAAATATTGAATTTGCCACTATTGCGACTCTCCTTTTTCGTTAGATGCCACGGCATCCTCGGGTTGAGAGCCTGCTTGTTCGCTGTCTTGCTCGGGATCCGCTTGCTCAGGCGTCGGCCACACCAACAGCAAATACCGTAGGCGATCAAATTTCACCGCCGGCGTTGCCTTGACCTGAGCAAATGGCCGTTTGTTATCAAACGAAAACTCCGTCACCGTGCCCACCGGATAACCTTCCGGAAAAACGCCGCCCAACCCCGACGTGACCAGCTTGTCACCGACCTTAATATCGGTACTGCTCGGAATGTTGTCCAAGCCGATGTACGCTGTCGAACCCCGTCCGGAGGCAATCACTCGAATGTCATTGCGCATTACCTGAACAGGAATTGCGTGGGTAGGATCGGTTAATAACAGCACCCGACTGTTGTGCGCGCCCACATAGGCAATTTGCCCCACCACACCGTGCTCATTGATCACCGGTTGGCCTTCGTAAACACCATTGGTGCGCCCTTTATCCAGCATCACTTGATGTTTATAGGGGTCGGAGTCGACCGCCATAACCTCAGCGACCATTTTTCGCTCATCGCGAACAAACGGCGAGCCGAGTAACTCCCGTAAGCGTTGGTTTTCGCGCTCTGTTTGCGCTAACAACAACTGATCACTTTCAAGGCGCAATACTTGCGTACGCAGCGCCTCATTTTCGGCCACTAGACGCCGGTGAGATTGAAACTGCGTCACCAACGCATCTAGCGTGTCCCTTGGAACGTTCGACGCATATTGCAGCGGTGCAACCAGTGTATTGAGGAAATAGCGAACGCCAGCAAAGGCGTCAAGACGACTATCAGCCAGCATAAGGCTGACTGATAGTAAGAGAGCGAAAAACAGGCGTAGTTGCAGAGACGGGCCTCTGCCAAACATAGGTTTCATGATGAAAACAACCTGTTTGTTGGCACGATCACCTTAGTCTTCGCTAAAGAGGTCGCCGCCGTGCATGTCAATCATTTCAAGCGCTTTACCGCCACCGCGTGCCACGCAGGTCAATGGATCTTCTGCCACCACCACAGGGATGCCGGTTTCTTCCGTCAGCAAACGGTCCAAATCACGCAGCAGCGCACCACCGCCTGTGATCACCATACCGCGCTCAGAGATGTCAGACGCTAGCTCAGGTGGACATTGTTCTAGCGCGACCATCACGGCTGAAACAATTCCGGTCAGCGGCTCTTGCAGCGCTTCAAGAATTTCATTCGAGTTCAGGGTAAAGCTACGCGGCACCCCTTCAGCGAGGTTACGACCACGCACTTCAATCTCACGCACTTCATCGCCCGGATACGCCGAGCCAATTTCGTGCTTGATGCGCTCTGCCGTCGCTTCACCAATCAAGCTACCGTAGTTACGGCGCACGTAGTTGATGATGGATTCGTCAAAACGGTCACCACCGATACGCACCGATGAGGAGTACACCACACCATTTAGCGAGATCACAGCCACTTCAGTGGTACCACCGCCGATATCGATCACCATCGAACCTGTGGCTTCTGAGACCGGCAGGCCTGCACCGATCGCCGCCGCCATTGGCTCGTCAATCAAATACACTTCACGAGCACCCGCACCGAGTGCTGACTCACGAATCGCACGGCGTTCAACTTGGGTCGAACCACAAGGAACAGCGACCAGCACACGCGGGCTTGGGCGCATATAGCTGTGATCGTGTACCGATTTGATAAAGTGCTGCAGCATTTTCTCAGTCACGTAAAAGTCGGCAATCACACCATCTTTCATCGGGCGAATGGCCGCAATGTTTCCAGGCGTACGACCCAGCATTTGTTTGGCGTCGTGACCCACAGCAGCCACACTTTTTGGCGAGCCCGCTCTGTCTTGGCGAATGGCAACAACAGAAGGCTCATCAAGAACAATGCCTTGGCCTTTTACGTAAATCAGCGTATTGGCGGTTCCCAAGTCAATCGATAGATCGTTGGAAAACATCCCGCGAAGTTTCTTAAACATGATGGTCGGTTAATCCTGCAAGCTGTGAAATCAGACAAATTGAGCTAAATGTATCAACGCGCACGGTAAGCGGCAAGATACGGCGCTGTAAACCTGAATGAGATCTGAGTTTTTTTTCATTGCGCTGTCATTTTGATGATTTTTTCATCGAAAAACATGCCAGCTTCCTATTTTGTCCACTTTGCTATTGCGACATCGGTGCCTCTTGGCAAGAGGGACGGATGACTAATTCGGTCTTCGCATGCTGTGTCGGTGTTGCTTCATAGTAACTGAGGTAACAAGACGGTGCGGGATTATCATGATACACCCACACGTAATCGACGCCGGCTTGGCTGTCATGCGGCTTGGGCAGCCAGCGCTCTTCTTCTTTAAGCACACCAATCAATTGCGGTAAGTCATTGGCTACAGGATACCCAAACTGCACATCAATGGTGACGCCTTCGACCGTCAACGTTCCGCGAGGCTGATCCGCGATATTCGAGGCTTGCGCTTGTTCATAGGTCTGTACCATCACATTATCAATGGCGCTTTTTAGCCCTTTTAACGCCGTTACGTTCGCGTCCGCCTCATAATCATAGAATTTGGGCACCGCAACAACCACAAGCAAACCTAAGGTACACAACAGAAGAATAAATTCGAGCCATGTTCGCCCTGCCTGTTGCTTACGATTCACTTGATTCTCCTCTGTTGTCATCGTTTCCCCCAGCGGCGGCGTTTCTTTTGCGCAGGATGAGGCGACATTTCCGCACCGAGTAAGCGCCCTTGTCCCCCCACGACGCCAAGCTCTTTGACCACCTGCCACTCTAGATCCGTTTCCACACCTACTGCCAAGACGTCGGTGGTAGTGGCTTCACACGCCCCCAGCATACTGCGTAAGTACAATTGGTTTTCAGGGCGCTGATGAATATTACGCACTAAGCTACGATGTAACTTGATATACGCTGGCTGAATATCTTTTACATAGTGAGTGCTCACTACTGTTCGACCAGCTTGGTCGACCACGAGTCGGCACCCTAACGCGGCTATCATTCTCAAACAAGGGCGCGCCGCGTCAAATTGCGCTACTAAGGCACCTTCAGACACTTCCACCAACAAACGATTGAGGATACTTCGGGGTGTTTGCAATAACGCATCACGCAACCAAATCACAAATTCGCGTTGGCAAAGTGAGTGAACACTTACATTTATAGCATAATTGTCGATATGATCAGCGGTTTTTAACCACCACAGCGCACGGCTCACCGTCGCTTTATCAAACACCACATCCATACCGACCAACTCGACCCCAGGCCAGAATCGAGAGGCTTTTAACACCTTGCCATTTTCGTCTTTTATCCGACCTAAAAGTTCATAGTGAAGACGGGTTTTGCCATCCCGCGCATAGACAGGTTGGCGATACAGCATCGGTCCCTCCCCCGCCATCACCGATTCCAACAGCGTACGCCAGCGCACACTGCCGCGTTTGTCTAAGCGGCGAATGTCTTTGTCAAATTGCGACCAGCCACTATGCCCTTCCAGTTGGGCCGCTCGCAGCGCACGCTCGGCTTCATCCATCAAACGACCTCGACGCTCTCCCGCCCCAAATGAGGTCATTCCCATATGGAACCAGTTGTCGGCATCCAGCGTATCTGGCGGGCTAAGCTTGTTAAGTGCGTTGGTAAGTTGAGACAAAAAGGGATGGACTTCTTCCCCAGCTTGGTTAACCAACAGAATGGCAAAATCCGAGGCAAAGTAGCGAGCCAGTACCGCATCAGGAAAACGTTGGATCGCATTCGATAACACACTGCCCATGCCTTGAATCAGCGCATCAGCGCCTTCTTGACCCTGCTGTTCAAGCAAGTCTTCCCAATCGGCGACACGCACTAAAATCAAGCTGCCTTGGCTCGCATCATCGCTGGCTAACGTGTGCAACCGGTTATCAAACATGACCCGGTTCGCCGCCCCAGTCAGCTGATCAAGGAAAGTATTGGTGCGAATAAAGGTATCAAAGCGACTTCGCTCTTGGCGGGCTTCTTTCAATTCCTCAATTAATTGCGTCAATGCAGCACTGGCAGGAATCGGCCACTCGTGAGCATCGCCATGCTGCGCTTCGTCAAGCCTGCCAGCTAAGATTAAGCGCCCTCGCTGCTCCAAGACCTCACTGCCATAAAGCTGGCGGCGTAACCATTGGATCCCCCACGCCAAGCCCAGCACAATCACCAAAATAGCCGCGGAAAGTGACGACAGTGGCCCAATGGAGTAGGCAAACTCTGCATAAGGGGGCACAAAAGTCAGCTTCACAGCAAAGCCGGGATTGTTGGCCAGCGGAATGTCTCGGGTAATCGCTTGTTGCGTGGTCGGGGCTTGATAATGAATTTGTTCGTACTGATAAAGGATGCCCGCATCGGAGTAGATAGTCAGCGAAGTGACATCACTCGCCTTGAGCATTTTAGGCAGCCAACGAGAAAAATACTGGTTGTCCCGTTGCTCGGTGGCCATTTCCTGATCGATCACTTCCACCATGCCATCCACATAGTGTGAGATAAAATCGATACCTAATTGACGAAAGCTAATTGCCCCACCGATAAATAAGACAAAAATGGCACACACCACAATCAGGGTGACAAACGCCACTAATCGATTGGTAAGCTTCATGCCGCTAACTTTGAGGGCGTTGGCTGTTCTTTCCATGATTCTCTGCTGATTCAGGTCGCCTTGATGGTCGAGTAATCGGTATTATCAGGCTTGGTTATCATAATGTGAATGCTTGTCTGACGATTGGTTATCACCTTTTTCACTATTAAGAGGTTTCATGGACTGGATTACCTGCACGCAAAGCTTTATCTGTGTGGTTGAACAAGGCTCTTTGGCACAAGCCGCCACCAAGTTACACACCTCAAGTTCTGCACTGTCAAAGCGGTTAAGCTGGCTTGAGAGCCAGCTGGGCGTGCAGCTGTTAAAACGCACCACCCGAAGCCTATCGATGACCGATGCTGGCGATCTGTTTTATCAACGCGCCAAAGCGTGGGTGGATGATTGGCAACAGCTGGTCAGCGAGACCGCATCCACGTTTGGCGAAGTCAGTGGCATCCTGCGTATCGGTGCGCCATTGGTGACAGGGAACCGCTTCTTGGTCAACTTTATTGCTGAGTTTCTTGAGATCTATCCGAAAATCAAAGTCGAGTTGACCACGCTAACTCCCGGCCAATTGCCCGATCTGAATTTAGATGTGGTGATCAGCCGTGAGCTCGACTACTTCAACTCAGCCAGCTACATCGCCGCCAAGCTGTTTGATTTTCAGCCCGGCTTTTTCGCCGCTCCCAGTTACCTCGCACGTCACGCGCCGATCACCTCACCCACGCAACTGACCGAACACAACGTTCTGCTATATAGCAATTCACACCAACCTCAAGAACGTGTTTTTGAAGACGGAACGCGCTTGCAGTTATCCGGCAACTTTGTCTCTCCCAATCCCGAAGCGCTGGTGAGTGCGGCTGTGATCGGGATGGGGATCATTCTTGGCGGCGCGGGCACCGTCCAAAAAGAGCTCGATCAAGGGTTACTGGTCCCCGTTTTGCCAACCCTGAAACAGCCCCGCACATCTGCCTATGCCTACTATCCAAAGTTGGACTACAACCATACCAAGACCAAATTATTTATCGATTTTATCAAGCAAAAAGTTAAGAACTTGTATATCTGAGGGAATGTCACGGCTTAAAAAGCGATAGCGCATGCGCGGCTTTGCGCGATTTTGGAAAAAGTATTTTATTTTTTGTCTATATATCGATAACAACTGCCGCGCTAAGGTAAGGGTCTTTACTCACCTCACAAAACGGACGCGAGATCCATGTCTTACTACAATCCTAAATATCCCGACACACCGGCACTCAAACGTGCGGCCAAAAAGCGTATTCCCGCCTTTGCCTTTGATTATTTATGTGGTGGATGCCACGACGAAATCGGTCTCGCTCATAATTTTGATCGCTTTAAAGACGTCAAGCTACAGTCTGATCTCTTGGCTCCCACCCCTGACATTGATTTATCCGTTGAGCTCTTCGGCCACCGCTATGCCGCGCCCTTTGGCATTGCGCCTGTTGGCTTACAAGGCTTGATGTGGCCTAAAGCGCCTGAAATCCTTGCCAAAGCCGCACTGGAAGCCAATGTGCCCTACGTACTTAGTACCGTGTCGTCGGCAAGTCTTGAAACCATTGCCGACATTTCTGAGGGCACGGCATGGTATCAGCTCTATAACCCAACCGATGCCAAGATCCGCGAAGATCTGATGGGCCGCATTAAGCGTGCAGGCTACAAGGTTCTCCTTGTCACCGTCGATGTACCAACCTTTGGTTATCGCCCTCGCGACATCAAGAACGGCTTAGCCATGCCACCCAAAATGAACTTACGCAATATTGCACAAATGATGCAATGTCCAAGCTGGTGTTGGCATACCTTGCTGGCGGGGGTTCCGGAAATGCAAACCCTCAAACCCTACATGCCGAAGAACATGCCCACCAGCGAGTTGGCAAACTTTATGAACAATACCGTGATGGGTGCAGTGGATTTTGAAAGCCTGAAAGTGATCCGTGACAACTGGGATGGCCCCTTGATTCTCAAAGGACTGGTCAATCCTGAAGACGTCGCTCAGGCCGTCGCCCTAGGTGCTGATGGGGTAGTGCTATCCAACCATGGAGGTCGTCAGTTAGATATCGGCGAATCGCCGCTCGATACCATTCGCGCTATCGACAAGGCCTATGGGGATAAAATTAAGCTGTTGC
This sequence comes from Salinivibrio sp. SS2, assembly GCF_001722075.1. NCBI lineage: Bacteria > Pseudomonadati > Pseudomonadota > Gammaproteobacteria > Vibrionales > Vibrionaceae > Salinivibrio > Salinivibrio sp. SS2. The sequence goes on from NZ_MEBP01000071.1 coordinate 50,866, forward strand.
TAGACAGCGGCGTACAAAGCGGTGGCAACGTTGCGCAGGCCATGGCCATGGGAGCCGACTTTACCTTACTGGGCCGTACCTTTGTTTATGCGTGCGGCGCCGTGGGGCATCATGGAGGCGAGCACGCGATTGAAATGCTCAAACAACAAATGACGCAAGTCATGGGGCAGCTAAAGTGTCCAACACCGACACAACTGCCACATTTCCTCAAAGCCGGCCCCGGCGTTTAAGTTCATCAGATAAAGAAAAGCCCCGTCACAACGGGGCTTATCGCTTTTCGAGTAAACCGTTTTTTAGAACGGAATATCGTCGTCAAAGTCAGGCAGATCGTTGTACTGCTGCTGAGGTTGCGATTGTGGCTGAGATTGCGGCGCGGCTTGCTGCTGAGGCGGCTGCTGGTTGAAGTTGTTTTGTGGCTGTTGAGGCTGGCCCCACCCACCTTGTTGCTGCGACTGCTGCATTGGCTGACCTTGACCTGGTCCGGCACGGCCACCAAGCATTTGCATGCTGCCGTTAAAGCCTTGCACCACGACTTCTGTTGAGTAGCGGTCTTGACCACTTTGATCTTGCCATTTGCGCGTTTGCAGCTGCCCTTCAATATAAACTTGCGAGCCCTTACGCAAATACTCGCCAGCCACTTCTGCGGTCTTACCAAACAGAACCACGCGGTGCCATTCGGTTTTTTCACGCATCTCGCCAGTGCTCTTGTCGCGCCATGACTCCGAGGTCGCTAGGCTTAAGTTCGCCACTGCACCACCGTTCGGGAGATAACGGATTTCCGGATCATTGCCCAAATTACCAATCAAGATGACTTTGTTTATGCCACGGCTGGCCATAGGTGACTCCCACTCTTGTTACACGCGAAAACATTTTCGCCTACTGGATAAATAAACACGAAGTCTAGCACGAGCGCCCAAGAGGTTCGATGCTTTTCCACGCGATCTGGTTCCAGATTCTGCATTCACGCTACGAACCTAAGAATGGTCATACGCTTACATATACGTAGACAACAAAAATAGTTTAGACTGAATAAAGTCCCCGCGTGAGCGCCTCTCTGCGCTGAATTATGCAATAATACGCACATCGGTGAGCACGCTTTACGTCAGATAAGTAGGAACTTTATGAGCAAGGCAGAAACCACGTCCGATTCTTACACACTGCTTCTCATCTCTCAGCCCAGCATGTCTGTCTCTGCATTGATCGCGTGTTTAGAAAAAGAAATCCGCGGCACCGTTGAACTCGTGAGTCCAGATACGATTCACGAAAAGCTTACCGAGCGTTCTGGGTTAGTCCTGATTGATTTAAGTGCCTTCGACGACACCGCCACCGAGCGTCTTAAACATGCACTCACACCGTATGCCGATCAGCATGTGTTTGCTCTCCTCAATGCCCATGATCTTACCGCGAAGGAATTGGCAAGCTGGCCCTTTATTAAAGGGGTATTTAAGAAAGACGATGAACTAAGCCATCTGTGCTACGGCGTTGAGAAGATGTTCTCGGGAGAATATTGGCTCCCCCGCCACAAAATGGCGGCGCTGATTCACTACTATCAACAGCATTATCAGCAAACTATCGATGAACAAGCCATCGTGCTCACCAACCGTGAGCAAGAAATCTTACGGCATCTGGTCACTGGCGCATCGAATCAAGATATTGCCAATGCGCTTGCGGTCAGCGAGCACACGGTTAAATCGCATTTGTATAATGTTTTCAAAAAGATAAATGTAAAAAATCGCGTACAAGCTGTTTTTTGGGCGAAAAACAACTTATCGTTAATCGGATCGGTCGGGCTCGAACTCGGTCCTGACAGTTACGATGATTAATCGCGAATACATCCTCCCGATCCCAACGGCGCACTCGCGCCGTTTTTGCAATAAGGAAGTCGCAAATGGCCTTTGATGTTTTTAATGGCGATGCCGACGGGCTAACCGCACTGTTACAGTGGCGCCTCGCTTATCCTCAAAACACCACCCTTATCACTGGTGTGAAGCGGGATATTGCGTTGTTGCAACACGTCCCAGTTGAGAGCGAACAGGTCAATGTGTTTGATATCTCGATGGCCAAAAACCGTCCTGCCTTAGAGGCCTTATTGCAGGCGGGAGCCAGCGTTTTTTATGCAGACCATCATGACAGTGGGCCGCTTCCGACCTCGCCGTTATTGGATGCGCACATTCATACTGCATCGAATACCTGTACCGCACTGATTATTGACGCCCTACTCGGTGGCCAATATCGTCATTGGGCGCTCGTGGGCGCTTATGGTGACAACCTGCACCGCAGTGCTGACGCCCTAGTGAAGCAAAGCGAGATCGATGCCGCCACGCGCGACCGCCTACAGCGTTTAGGGGTGTATCTAAACTACAACAGTTATGGTGCCAGTTTGGATGATCTACTCATGCCGCCTGCGGTGCTTTATCGCCACATGGCCGGATTTGAAACGCCTGACGACTTTATGCAAGCCTATCCAGATATCGTGATGGCGCTCGCGGAGGGATACCAAACCGATCGTGCTCATGCAGAACAACTGACTGCCGAGTATGACTATGCCGGTGGTGCCGTCTATCTACTACCCAATGCGCCTTGGGCGCGGCGTATCAGCGGCATGTTCGGCAATCAGCTTGCCAACCAATCGCCCGATAAAGCTCACGCGGTATTAACGCCAACACCGGATGGAGACTGGATGGTTAGCATTCGCGCCCCCTTAAACCGTCCCCTAGGCGCAGTGGCTCTCGCACAACAATTTGCCACTGGCGGAGGACGAGAAGGCGCGGCTGGAATCAATGCCTTGCCACAAACAAAGCTATCCGACTTTGTATCGGCTTTCAGTCGCCACTACCCGTAAGTTTGCTCAGCCTCTTATCTCTGTCTCGCGTGAGCATGGGTGAAGAGTGTGAACTAACGCATATTCATGTCGTCAGAGTCTGGGTGAGCGATGAGTGAGGGCGTGCGTTTCGCTATACTGGAGCGATCGCGGCTTGCTTCCCTGCGCGTCGCCCAGCAAAATAATGCCCAACCTATTGCTGTGGATGGTGTATTTGATTGCCATTCACGTAAATCACGCTGCGGCCTGTATGGCCACATCAGTGACGAATAAAGGATCCAAGATGATTAACAAATGTCTGTTCCCCGCCGCCGGTTATGGTACGCGCTTTCTACCCGCGACCAAGTCCATGCCCAAAGAGATGATGCCTGTCGTCAATAAACCATTGATTGAGTATGGTGTTGATGAAGCACTTGAAGCGGACATCCACGGCATGTGCATTGTAACGGGTCGCGGTAAGCATGCGATCATGGATCATTTCGATAAGAACTATGAGCTGGAGCATCAGATCAGCGGCACCAACAAAGAAGTGCTGTTGGATGATATCCGTAACACCATCGAAAAAGCCTCGTTTACCTATATTCGCCAACATGAAATGCGTGGCTTAGGACACGCCATTTTAACCGGGCGTGAACTGGTGGGTGATGAAGCATTTGCGGTCGTGCTGGCGGATGACCTGTGTATCAACCCGGGGCATGGCGTGCTTAAACAAATGGTGGCGCTATACAAACAATTTCGCTGTTCTATCGTCGCGGTGGAAGAAGTACCCGAAGACGAGACCCATAAATACGGGGTTATTTCCGGGCAAGAGATCAAAGATGACCTTTTCCGCGTAGACAACATGGTGGAAAAACCTGACCCGGGTACAGCGCCGAGCAATTTAGCCATTATCGGCCGTTATATTTTAACCCCTGATATTTTTGAACTGCTCGAAAACACACCACCGGGCAAAAACGGTGAAGTGCAAATCACTGACGCCTTGCTCAAGCAAGCGCAAGCCGGATGTGTGTTGGCCTATAAATTTAAAGGGGAGCGCTTTGACTGTGGTAGCGTGGAAGGCTTTATCGAAGCCACTAATCACTGCTATCAAAACCTCTACTTAGGCGGCAAAAACAAAGACGAAGCCACGGTTAAAAACCCGTAACCCCCGCTCTGCGTTGCGTCTCGACGTAAGGACTTTCCACCTTGGCAAAAGGCTGTGTAAATATACAGCCTTTTTTGTTTGGTCACAGCGCCGTCTGTGCGATACTGGGCACCGGTGACCAATAAGTGAGCTGACTGAGAAGTAGGATAACAATGGATAATATCGACGTCAGAGGCGCGCGTACGCACAACCTCAAAAACATCAATCTAACTATTCCCCGCGATAAGTTGATTGTCATCACCGGGCTCTCTGGATCCGGAAAATCATCTTTAGCCTTTGATACCTTGTATGCAGAAGGACAACGTCGCTATGTTGAGTCTTTGTCGGCTTATGCGCGCCAGTTCCTCTCTTTGATGGAAAAGCCCGACGTTGATCATATTGAAGGCTTGTCCCCCGCTATCTCCATTGAGCAAAAATCAACTTCGCATAACCCGCGCTCAACCGTGGGTACCATCACCGAAGTGTACGATTACTTACGCTTGCTGTATGCGCGTGTCGGCGAGCCTCGCTGTCCGACCCATGATGTGACCTTGGCCGCTCAGACGATTAGCCAAATGGTCGATAAAGTGCTTGCCCTACCAGAGGGCAGCAAACTGATGTTGCTCGCCCCGATTATCAAAAACCGCAAAGGCGAGCACGTTAAAACTCTCGAAAACCTTGCCGCACAGGGCTTTATTCGCGCACGTATTAATGGCGAAGTCTGCGATCTGTCCGATCCACCGACACTCGAACTACATAAAAAACACACCATTGAAGTGGTGGTGGATCGCTTTAAAGTCCGTGAAGATCAACAGCAACGCTTAGCGGAATCATTTGAAACTGCTCTCGAGCTCACCGGCGGCAGCGCGGTGATCAGCTGGATGGATGGCGACGGCGAAGAGCTGATCTTCTCTGCCAATTTTGCCTGCCCGCACTGCGGTTACAGCATGCAAGAGTTAGAGCCACGCCTGTTTTCCTTTAATAATCCGGCTGGCGCTTGCGGCACCTGTGATGGCTTAGGCGTACAACAGTACTTCGATCCTAAACGGATTATTCAGAACCCTGCGGTCAGCCTCGCCGGTGGGGCTATTCGAGGCTGGGATCGACGCAATTTCTACTACTTTCAGATGCTACGCTCACTCGCTGATCACTACGACTTTGATCTCGAGCTACCCTGGCAAGATCTGTCTGGCACCATTCAAGACATTCTGCTTTACGGTTCAGGCCCGAAAGAGATCGAGTTTAAATACGTCAACGATCGGGGCGATATTCGTGTGCGCAAACATCCCTTTGAGGGGATCCTCAACAATATGGAGCGTCGCTACCGTGATACCGAATCTAATGCGGTACGTGACGAGCTGGCTAAGTACATTGCGACTAAACCGTGTGCAAGCTGTGGCGGGTCACGATTGCGTCAGGAAGCACGCCATGTATTTATTGATGGCCGCAACTTACCTGAAATTTGCGAGCTGAGCATTCAACAAGCCCTCGACTTTTTTGAACAACTAACCTTATCGGGTCAACGTGCCAAAATTGCCGAAAAAGTCATGAAGGAGATCCATGACAGATTACGCTTTTTGGTCAATGTCGGGCTTAATTATCTTAACTTGTCACGAAGCGCCGATACGCTTTCTGGCGGGGAAGCACAGCGTATCCGCTTGGCGAGTCAAATCGGGGCTGGCCTGGTCGGAGTAATGTACGTGCTTGATGAACCCTCTATTGGTTTGCATCAACGAGATAACGCACGCTTACTCGATACGCTGGAGCATTTACGCGATCTCGGAAACACCGTGCTTGTGGTCGAGCATGATGAAGACGCCATTCGCGCCGCCGACTATGTGATTGATATTGGTCCAGGCGCTGGTGCTCACGGCGGACAAATCGTGGCCGAGGGCAGCCTCGACGATATTCTCAACAATGACAACTCGCTAACCGGACAATACCTCAGCGGCAAGCAGGCGATTGCCGTTCCAGAGACCCGTCGCCCTCGAGATCCCGACAAAATGTTGGTGCTTAAAGGCGCAACAGGGAACAACTTAAAACATGTCGATTTACACTTGCCCGTAGGCTTATTCACCTGTGTCACCGGCGTATCTGGGTCAGGAAAGTCGACGTTAATTAACGATACCTTCTTTAAAGTGGCCCACCAGCAACTCAATGGTGCCACCACCGCCGAACCCGCGCCTTACGAGTCTATTGACGGGTTAGGACATTTCGACAAAGTGATCGATATTGATCAAAGCCCCATTGGGCGTACTCCACGTTCAAACCCAGCCACTTATACGGGGATCTTTACGCCGATACGTGAGCTCTTCGCCGGCACGCAAGAGGCTCGGGCACGCGGGTATAAAGTGGGTCGCTTTAGCTTTAACGTACGCGGCGGTCGCTGCGAAGCCTGCCAAGGCGATGGGGTGATCAAAGTAGAAATGCACTTCTTGCCCGATGTGTATGTGCCTTGTGATGTGTGTAAAGGGAAACGCTACAACCGCGAAACACTCGAAGTGCGCTATAAGGGCAAAACTATCGATGAAGTCTTGGAAATGACCGTCGAAGACGCACGTGAATTTTTCGACGCTGTCCCCGCTATCAAGCGTAAGCTACAAACGTTGATGGATGTCGGTCTGAGTTATATTCGTCTAGGCCAAGCCGCCACCACCTTATCGGGCGGCGAAGCACAGCGGGTAAAACTGGCCCGTGAGCTATCTAAGCGCGATACCGGTAAAACGCTATATATCCTTGATGAACCGACAACCGGCTTGCACTTCCATGATATTCAGCAGTTGCTGAATGTGTTGCATCGCTTACGCGAACAGGGCAACACCATTGTGGTGATCGAACATAACCTAGATGTGATTAAAACCGCAGATTGGATCATCGATTTAGGACCTGAAGGCGGTAACGGCGGCGGTGAAATCATTGCCCAAGGCACGCCAGAAGAGATCGTCAATGTGGTTGGTAGCCACACGGCCCACTTCTTGAAGCCCATGTTGGAGCGATAATGACACAGGCGTTACCCACCCACCGAGTGAAACGAAAACCGCTTACGGTGCCCTTTTTAGGGGCACTGGCGGCGTTATGGCTGATCTGTTTGCCATTGTATTCGGTCGACTTGCCGTTGGTGGGTATTCGCCATCCTGCTGCCGCTCTATCGTTACTCACGCTTAGCTTGGTATTGGGGTTCGCCGGACTGGAGGTGTGGCGACAGCACACATGGCGCGTCACTCACTTAACCTGGGCGTTAGTGGCCGCCACGCTCTATGCCAGTGTGCCATATCTTTATCCACAAGCGGCAACGCTAAATAGCGGCTATGCCATCGCCGCATTGGTCCTCAGCCTCGGTTTTTTCTCCAGCTTACAGCAGTTTATTTTTAATCATGCCCAGAGACAAAGGCTACTGGCCGTCTTGATGCTTGCCTCTTGGTTGGCCATCCTCTCCGTCTTAGGTAACCAATCGCCACCGGGCATAGCGCCTTTTAAGTTTGAACATTGGGTGCCGCATTTACCCGCTGCCGTGACCCATGCGTTATTACTCACCGGCCTAAGTTTGGCGGCTTATCTGCTCGCCCGAGAGCCAAGTAACCGCTACCGCCATCCCATAACGCAAAGCGTGTTGGTGTTCACGCCAGTGGTTATCCTGCCCGTGCTTGCCATGCAAGGACGACCGCTACTGCTCCTGTTTGCCCTTTGCGCCATTGCCTTGCAACAAGTTTATCTCAGTCGCTTTGCGACGCGGCGCCAGCATCTTGCGTGGCTGGCCGCCATGTCTGCCGGTGCGTTACTCGCGGTGTTCGGGCTGACTGGGCAAGAAAGCTGGCAATGGCTCACGCCTCAAGATAAACGCGTACTGTGGCTTGCCTGGCAGCAGTTTCAACAAACGCCTTTTTTTGGCGTTGGCATGGGTCATGGACAAACGACTCTACTGCTCGCATCGGCGGCACATCCGGGACACACTGGCCCCGTGAAATTACCGAGTGCGCTAGCATTGTGGTTATTGGAAGGTGGGCTTGTGATAGCACTGGCGTATCTTGCGGTGATACTGCCACTGGCGCTTCGCATTATCCGCGCCCCTTCAGGCACGCGGCGTATGCTCGTTGCGCTCGTGCTTCCGCCACTCACTGGCTTGCTTATCTATCCGGCCAGCGGTACGCAGTGGTTTAACGGCATTCTACTGCTCATGTGGCTGTACTGGCTGGATAATTTAACCAGCAAATACCAACGAATCACATTTTCTACCGCCGAATATGGGCAGCGTATCGCGACACGCAGTATTGTCACTGTAATGATCTTGGTGGGATTGTTGTGCCTATCATCGGTGTATTTAGCCAATCGCTACCTGCGTGACTCTTTATTAACCTCTCAGCGTATTACGCTCTATCAGCAACATCCATGGTGGCAAAGCAAACTCACCCAAGGGCTCGCGGAACAGCACTTTCAGCACACCCTAGAGACACTGTCGGATGCCGAGCGCCACCAGCACCTGAACCTATGGCTGCAGCATGTGGCACAACACCCCACGTTTGCGGGCTACCAGCATGCTTACCAGATTGCACTGCAAATTGGCGATACGCAGCGGGCACGCGATATTCAGCAAGAGGCGCGATATTTGTTTCCGCAAGCCGCCAAGGTGTGGACCACTCGCCACACCTTACCGATGCGCACTCCGCCGGAATAACGTACGCCTAGCGCAGTGCGTCGCCCAATGCTTTTAAGCATAGCGCGATGTTTTCTTCACGCGCACTGTAGCCCATTAAGCCAATTCGCCATGCCTTACCAGCGAGATCGCCCAAGCCTGCACCGATTTCGAGGTTATAGGTGTTGAGCAGATGTTGGCGTACCGCGCCATCATCGACGCCATCCGGGATATACACCGCGTTCAATTGCGGCAAGCGATAAGGCTCGTCCACCACAAAGCGGATACCTAAATCGTCCAACCCCGCTTTTAAGCGTTGATGCATGGTTCGATGACGCTGCCAAGCATTCTCAATTCCCTCTTGATATAACTTGAGCAATGATTCATGCAATGCATACAGACTATTAACCGGAGCAGTATGGTGATAACTGCGTTTGCCGTCACCGCTCCAATAGCCCAGCACTAAACTTTGATCGAGAAACCAGCTTTGCACCTTGTGGGTGCGCGCTTGCATTTTTTCAACGGCTCGCGCCGAGAAGGTGACCGGCGATAGGCCCGGAACACATGACAAGCATTTCTGGCTACCAGAGTAGACTGCATCAAGTTGCCATTCATCGACTTTCAAGGGTACACCGCCAAGTGATGTTACGGCATCAACAATGGTAAGGCAGCCGTGCTCGCGCGCCAGCGTCGCCAGAGTTTGCGCATCTGAGCAAGCGCCCGTGGAGGTTTCAGCATGAACAAACGCGACGATGCTAGCCTCTGGGTGCGCTTTTAATGCCGCTTCCACCTTGTCGGGGCTGACAGGCTCGCCCCATGCATCGTCAACCATCACCGCGTGTGCACCACAGCGTTCAACGTTTTCTCGCATTCGGTCGCCAAACACCCCATTGCGGCAGACAATCACGGTATCACCGGGCTCTACAAGGTTAACGAAGCACGCTTCCATTCCTGCACTCCCGGGGGCAGAGACCGCAATGGTAAACGGATTCTCGGTCTGAAAGGCATATTGTAAGAGCTGTTTGACCTCATCCATCATCGCAATAAAAAGGGGATCGAGGTGTCCCAACGTCGGACGACTCAACGCCTGCAACACTTGCGGAGAAATATCAGACGGGCCAGGGCCCATCAGGGTGCGCTCTATCGGCTGAAATGAGCGGATATCGGAAATTGAAGTTGCCATAACCTATCCTTGTGTCTGCTAAATTTGCGCTTTCCGTTATAGCATACTTTGTGTTCATCGCCCCATTGTCACATTGCGAACTTACGTGCTAGAGCGCATATTCAACAGGTGGCGGATAGCAGCGATATAGGTGCCTGATCGTCGCTTTGCAACTCAATTGGCGGTTGACAACCACTCACCAGCGCCCGTAATGTAACCACTCACCATGTGGATCAACACATGGCCGAACATACAGAAGAGGTGCATCACTCAGGCAGTTATCACGCGGAGCCCTACTCCAAGGCGTGATAATCAGGGGAGGCGATGCCGAGGGGGTTCCGACAGGGTAAGGAGCCGCCGGCCATGAAGGCTGAATCCTTCAGGCTGTCACTTGTCATCCATTTGGACAGACAGGTGGAGCGCTTCTGGCAGAATGCCTGCCGTTTGCTCTTCCTTTTTGCTCGCGTTTGCGACGTGACTTCTGATGTTCCCCACTGACTTTTAAATATGTTGAATCAATGAGCACGAGCTCAAAAGGGGAAAAGGACGTGAACCCGTTACCATCTATTTCAGTCGCTAAATTTGGCGGCACCAGTGTTGGCACCTTTGCCGCCATGCAACAAAGTGCCGCAGTGATTATGCGCCATCCCGAGACCCGTTTTGTAGTGATTAGCGCATGTGCCGGCGTCACCAACCATCTTGTCGCCTTAGCCCAAGGCATAAAAAACGATGTCTTACGCCAAAACACACTGGATGCAATAGACGCTATCCATCAGCAAATACTGGCAGCTTTGCCCGCTTGTCATCACACCCAAGAAGCAGTGCAAACGCTCCACCAGCAGATTATCTCCTTGAGTGAGCAAGCCTGTGAGGCCCCGAGCGAAGCGCTTACCGATGCCTTGGTTGCCTGTGGCGAGCTTACCTCTACGCACCTGTTTACTCGCTTGCTCGTCCACCTTGGCCTGCCCGCAGCTCGGATTGATGCCCGCGAATATTTGAAAACGGATAGCCAATTTGGTCACGCTATTCCAGATATCGCCCTGACTCAGCAACAGTGTCAGCGCTTGAATGCGCAGCTAGACAATCACATTCTCGTGACCCAAGGCTTTATCGGTGCCGACAAAGAAGGACGAACGACCACTCTTGGCCGAGGAGGCAGCGACTACAGTGCCGCTTTGTTTGCCGAAGCGCTCGGGGCAACAAGCTTGGCGATTTGGACCGATGTACCGGGCATTTATACTACCGACCCACGCCTCGCTGCCAAAGCACGTCCTATTGCTGAGATCAGCTTTAGTGAAGCATCGGAGATGGCGACGTTTGGCGCCAAAGTGCTCCACCCGTCCACGCTATTACCCGCGGTACGCCAGCATATTCCTGTCTTTGTCGGGGCGGCCTGTGCGCCGGAAAAAGGCGGGACTTGGATCCGAGAACACGCGGAATCATCCCCCCTATTCCGCGCCATTGCGTTGCGCCGAAATCAAACCATGGTGACCTTGACCAGTTTGACGATGTTCCAAGCGTATGGCTTTCTTGCCAACGTCTTCGCGATCCTAGCGCGCTATCAGATCTCCGTCGATCTGATCACTACCTCCGAAGTCAGTGTGTCTTTGACGCTCGATCAAACCAATACACAAGGTGAGGTGCCCCGTTTGCCTGATGCCGCCTTGGAGGAACTCTCGACCTTGTGCCATGTTGACGTTTGCCAACACTTGGCTGTGGTCGCCTTAATTGGTAATGAGATGCGTCATACTCCGGGGGCGGTGACGCCGGTATTTAACGCCTTAGATACCGCCACCTTGCGCATGATTTGTTATGGCGCGAGTAATCACAATGTCTGTATGGTGGTTGATGACGACAGTGCCACCGAGGTGGTGCAGCGTTTACATACACAGCTTTTTGAGTAACACCCAAAAGAAAAGCCAGCGTGCGCTGGCTTTTCTCGGTTAGGCATTCAGATTAGGGCCTAGCCACTTTTCAGCTTCTTCAAGACACCAGCCTTTACGTGCCGCGTAGCTATCACGTTGATCGTTTTGAATTTTCGCTACCGCAAAGTAACGTGACTCTGGATGGGAAAAATACCAACCCGAAACCGACGCGCCCGGCCACATGGCATAGCTTTCGGTAAGTGTCATCCCCGTATGCGCTTCTACCGATAGCAATTGCCAAATCTTGCCTTTCTCACTGTGTTCAGGACAGGCGGCATAACCTGGCGCTGGCCGGATCCCTTGGTATTGTTCGCGGATCAGGGCGTCGTTATCAAGCGTCTCATCGGGCGCATACCCCCACAAGGTGATCCGAATTTGCTGGTGAAGATATTCCGCAAAGGCTTCTGCGAGTCGATCCGCCACCGCTTGGATCATGATCGCGTTGTAGTCATCCCCTTTCGCTTTGTACTCTTCCGCCAAAGCATACTCACCAATGCCGCCTGTCACCGCAAATGCACCAACCCAATCCGGCTGACCGCTGCTTTTCGGCGCAATAAAGTCTGACAAGCAATAGTTCGCACCACGCGGCTTTTGTGTTTGCTGACGCAAGTGATTCAATATCGTGCTCACCGTTTGTCGTGACGAGTCGGTATACACTTCAATATCATCATCCACGCTATTGGCAGGAAAGAGGCCACACACCCCTTTTGCCGCTACCAAGCCTTCTGCCTCGAAACGATCGAGCCAAGCATTGGCGTCTTGATACAAGCGACGGGCTTCCTCCCCCACCAGCTCGTGATCCAAAATCGCGGGGAATTTGCCACTGAGAGACCACGTCATAAAGAAAGGCGTCCAGTCGATATACTGACGTAAGGTCGCTATCGAAACATCATCGTAAACATGGATGCCTGGCTTCGCCGGTTGCGGAGGCATATAGTTTGCCCAATCCGTTTGCCACTTGTTATCGCGAGCCTGCTCCAAGGTCACCGGTGGCGTGCGGGGCGCTTTACGCTGATGCTGCTCACGCACAGTGTCATACTCTTTGGCCAAACGCGCGACAAAATCAGGTCGCTGCGTCTCGGATAATAACGAGGAGCACACCCCAACCGCACGCGACGCGTTGGGTACATAGACCACGGGCGCATGGTAATGCTGCTCAATTTTCACCGCGGTATGGGCTTTGGAGGTGGTCGCACCGCCAATCAACAGAGGAATATCAAACCCTTGTCGCTCCATCTCTTTCGCCACGTTCACCATCTCATCTAACGACGGGGTGATCAGACCCGATAGACCAATAATGTCGACGTTTTCTTCTCGGGCCACCGACAGGATTTTATCGGTCGGCACCATCACACCGAGATCAATAATCTCAAAGTTATTACACTGCAGCACCACGCCAACAATGTTTTTGCCAATGTCATGCACATCGCCTTTGACGGTGGCAAGCAGGATCTTGCCATTGGTCTGCCCTTGCTGCTTTTCAGCGTTGATGTAAGGTTCAAGGTACCCCACCGCTTGCTTCATCACCCGAGCCGACTTCACCACTTGTGGCAGGAACATCTTGCCTTCGCCAAACAAGTCCCCAACCACGTTCATGCCCGCCATCAGCGGGCCTTCAATGACTTCTAGGGGTTTACTCGCTGCCACGCGAGCCAGCTCGGTATCTTCAACAATAAATTCTGTAATGCCTTTGACCAGTGCATGTTCCAGCCGCTTTTCTACTGGCCAGCTACGCCACTCCGCGGTTTCCGCGACCTCGCTCTCACCACTATCACGATAGCTGTCGGCGATCTCTAATAAACGCTCCGTGGCGCCATCATCTTTGTTGAGCACCACATCTTCTACTGCCAAGCGCAGCGATTCAGGCAAATCATCATAGATGGCTAACTGGCCCGCATTGACGATCCCCATGTCCATGCCATTTTTGATGCAGTGATACAAAAACACCGCATGAATAGCCTCACGGACGGGGTTGTTGCCTCGAAACGAAAACGACACATTTGAGACACCGCCTGAGATCATGGCATGCGGTAAAGTTTGCTTGATATCAGCCACGGCGTTGATGAAGTCGACCGCGTAGTTATTGTGCTCATCAATGCCGGTGGCAACCGCAAAGATATTGGGATCGAAGATAATGTCTTCCGGCGGAAAACCGACTTGCTCGACCAGAAGATGATAGGCCCGCGTACAGATTTCTACTTTTCGTGCCTGAGTATCGGCCTGTCCCTGCTCATCAAACGCCATCACAATCACCGCTGCACCATAGCGACGGACTAAACGTGCTTGGTGAAGAAAGGCTTCTTCTCCTTCTTTGAGCGAAATAGAGTTGACGATGCCTTTCCCTTGAATGCATTTAAGGCCAGCTTCAATCACCTCCCATTTGGAGGAGTCAATCATCACGGGCACACGGGCGATATCCGGCTCGGCCGCGCAAAGATTGAGAAATCGCACCATGGCCTTTTCGGCATCCAACATACCCTCATCCATATTGATATCGATGATTTGGGCGCCGTTTTCCACTTGCTGCAATGCCACTTCAAGCGCTTCGTCATATTGCTCTTCAACGATTAAACGTTTAAAGCGTGCTGAGCCGGTCACATTGGTGCGCTCACCCACATTAACGAACAAGCTATCGGCATTAATGGTTAGTGGCTCGAGTCCAGATAAGCGACAGGCGACGGGATGAGCTGGCAAGGGGCGAGGAGGATGCGTCGCAACAACATCACTGATCGCTTGAATATGTTCGGGGGTGGTCCCGCAACAGCCACCGACCAAGTTGATAAAGCCAGATGCCGCCCACTCATCAATGTGTGTCGCCATCTCTTCCGGAGAGAGATCATATTCGCCAAAGGCGTTGGGCAACCCCGCGTTCGGGTGGACAGAGACAAAGCCCTCACAAATGTCGCTCAGCTCTTTAACGTACTGGCGCAATTCCGCCGGCCCGAGCGCACAGTTCAAGCCAAAAGACAGTGGCTCGACATGACGCAACGAGTGATAAAAAGCGGCGGTGGTTTGTCCGGATAAGGTACGCCCAGATGCATCAGTGATAGTGCCGGAGATCATAATGGGCAGGCGTGAACCACGAGCATCAAAGACCTTCTCCACCGCAAACGCACAGGCTTTGGCATTCAAGGTATCAAAGATGGTCTCCAACATGATGATATCCACACCGCCATCAATGAGGGCTTCGGTAGACTCAGCATACACGTCGACTAACTGATCAAAACTGACATTGCGAAAGCCCGGGTCATTCACATCCGGTGAAATTGAGCACGTTCGGTTAGTGGGCCCTAACACACCCGCGACAAAGCGGGGTTTAGTTGGCGTTTTCGCCGTCCACGTATCAGCAACCTCACGCGCAAGCCGAGCGGCCGCTAAGTTGATTTCCGCACTCAGCGCTTGCATGTCGTAATCGGCCATCGCGATTTGGGTGGCGTTAAAGGTATTGGTTTCAATAATGTCCGCGCCCGCAGCCAGATAATCACTATGTAGGGCAGCGATTTTATCGGGTTGAGTCAGCACCAGAAGGTCATTGTTACCTTTTACATCACAGTGCCAATCTTTAAAACGCGCGCCACGATAATCGGCCTCATTGAGCCCTAGCCCCTGAATCATGGTGCCCATACCACCATCGATTACCAAAATACGTTCGCGCAGTTGCTGTGTCAGTCGGTCCATACTCATTACGCTTATCATCTTCCTCATTGCGATAATTTCATCCTACCACAGCGAAAATGGAAATCTAGACGTCTATTTAAATGAATTAATATTGATCTATTTCAAATCTGCTGTTCGTTTTGGAAGCGATTTCTATTAATATTTTGTAACTCTTTTTTCCACTCCCTAGCCGTATCAGGAATGATGTATGTCAACCTACGCTATCCTCAGCTTTATGGCCGCTGCCGCCATTATCATCGCGTTTATTAACAGTAAAATTAGCCGCGTCCAAACCACCATCGCAATCACGGCGGGTGCACTTTTACTGTCTTTAGGGATAGTGATTGCCGGTCAGTATCAAGCCCTGCCTCTAAAGGCGATTGCCGCGCAAACCTTAGGGGATATTCATTTTGAGGAGTTTCTCCTTGAGGGCGTGCTTGGCTTTCTACTTTTTGCTGGAGGGCTGGGTGTCAAACTGCCTTCGTTTTCAGACCAAAAATGGGAAATCACCACTCTTGCACTCGGTGCGACACTGCTCTCCGTGTTTTTAGTGGGATCCGGTGTGTGGGGCGTGTTCCAACTGATTGGGGTACAATTTGATTATATTTACTGCTTACTTTTCGGCGCCCTGATCTCACCCACGGACCCCATTGCCGTGCTTGCGATTGTCAAAAAATTACATGCCCCCATGCGTATTACCACCCAAATCGAAGGCGAGTCGTTGTTTAACGATGGTTTTGGCTTGGTGGTATTTGTGACTATTTTCACCCTCGCATTCGGACACCAAAACCCAACCTTGGCGGGCACCCTGTCGCTGTTTGCGCAAGAAGCGATTGGCGGCATATGTTACGGCCTAGTTTTAGGCTATGCCTTTCACCGTTTGATTTGTGCCACTAACGATCACTCCATGGAGCTGTTACTCACTTTAGCCATTCCCAGTGCAGGCTATGTGCTCGCCGATATGCTGCATGTTTCCGGACCACTGGCAATGGTCGTCTCCGGGATCATGATCGGTAACTGGACCCGCTTTATTGGCTTTTCCAAAGAAAGTGAAGATCACCTCGACCATTTCTGGGAACTGGTCGATGAATTTCTTAACAGCTTACTGTTCTTGCTCATCGGCTTAAGCTTGTTGCAAATCACCTTTCATGAAGAGGACTGGATTGTAATGGGTTGTGTCGTGCCTTTAGTGCTAGCGGCTCGCTATTTGAGTGTCAAAGCCTGCTATCTCGGTTTCCGATGCTTTCGCGAATATAACCCGTGGGCTGTGCGTATTCTCACATGGGGAGGATTGCGTGGAGGCCTCGCCTTGGCCATGGCCATGGCGGTACCAGCCGGCATTATTGTGGTTCCAGAAAAACAAATCGATGTCAGAGAGCTGATTTTGGTGATGACTTACGCGGTGGTGGTGTTTTCTATTTTGGTACAAGGCTCAACCATGACCGGCATGGTTGATAAAGCAAACGCGGCTCAGGACGAGATGGACAAGCGCCTCCAATGAACTCCGCTCCTTTGTCTATCATAAAGGCGCCAGATGGCGCCTTTTTTATTCATCAAGCGTAAAGTTAGACGCTGAAAATGTATCCAAATCGAAGGGAGTTTGCTGATAGACACAATAGTTCAGCCAATTCGCAAACAGCAGATGCCCGTGACTGCGCCAGCTCACATACGGTGGCTGAGAAGGATCGTCATCCGGGTAATAGTTAATGGGGATCACCGGCTCCATCCCCTCCTCTAAATCACGGTGATACTCATCATGCAACGTATGCGCATCATACTCAGGATGCCCAGTGACAAACACATTGCGCTTATCTCTGGTCGCGGCCAGATACGTACCCGCCTCATTAGAGGTGGCTAAGATATCCAGATCGGTATGTTCATCCAAATAATGGGGAGAAAAATCTGCATAACGTGAATGAGGCGCTAAGAAGCTATCATCAAAGCCGCGTAATAGCGGATGCTTAGATAACTCCCTATTTACCTGATGGCGATAAACACCTGATAGCTTTTCTTTGCGGGTTTTCTTAGGCAAATCGTAAAGTAGCTTTAATCCTGCTTGCGCTGCCCAACAGATATAGAGTGTGGAGGTGACATGTTGGTGTGCCCAATTCATCACATCCTGTAAATGCTCCCAGTAAATCACGTCCTCAAATTGCACTAAGCCGAGAGGCGCGCCTGTCACAATCAAACCATCAAAGTTACGCCCCCGCACAGCCTCAAACTGGCGATAGAAGGTATCAAGATGTTCAGTCGGCGTATTCTTGCTTGGTCGGTTGTCTATCCGTAAAAGCTCAACATCCACTTGCAAAGGGCTATTAGAGAGCAGGCGCATAAATTGCGTTTCTGTCTCGATTTTCTTTGGCATCAGGTTTAGAAGCAGGACTTTCAGCGGACGGATGTTTTGGCTTACCGCGCGCGTTTCTGTCATCACAAAGATATTTTCACGCCGCAGAATATTGGTCGCGGGAAGTTGGTCCGGAATTTTAATCGGCATCACTGCCTCCTAGAGATGTTTAGACGTCCAGATATCTAATAACATAACGCAGCCCATTATGGAGCTCAAGCAATAATCAAGTGGGATAAAGCAATACTCTATTGAGAATAGAAAGGAATCGGGATGGAAGGACAATACGTAAAAACGAAAAAGCCCCCCGCAAATGCGGAGGGCTTAAAAATAACTCTTGGCAGTGACCTACTCTCACATGGGGAGACCCCACACTACCATCGGCGCAGCAACGTTTCACTTCTGAGTTCGGCATGGGTTCAGGTGGTGCCGTTACGCTATGGCCGCCAAGAAAATACTGGTGCTGATAGGCAGATTTGAACTGCCGACCTCACCCTTACCAAGGGTGCGCTCTACCAACTGAGCTATATCAGCGAAAACGCTTTACCAAAGTCTTACGTCAATCTGCTTTGATACTTCAATTCGTTTTTGCCTTCAGATTTTTTCAAAAAATCTGAAAACAAGAAAGCAAGCCTGGCGATGTCCTACTCTCACATGGGGAGACCCCACACTACCATCGGCGCTGCTTCGTTTCACTACTGAGTTCGGCATGGAGTCAGGTGGGTCCAAAGCGCTATGGTCGCCAAGCAAAATTTGGTGTGTCTTCACTTTTCAGTCAAAACACTTAATCTAGAAAGCTGTTCGTTCTCGCCACAAT